>NZ_VJYC01000006.1:0-113414 GCF_030400235.1 Leuconostoc sp. UCMA20149 | reverse complement strand
GCGCGTAGCCTTGTGCTAAAAATTGGTTAACTAGCGGCAATCCCACATTACGAACTATTTTTCGGCTAGTAAGATGGCCGCTCAATGCCTGTCAGGATATGCGTGATAAAATTTCGTTTTCTTCCTCAAAAATAGCGAGACGCTTTTCTAATTGCTTGACGTCTTTTAAAGTCTTTGACTGACCCTTGATCATGATTGGGGTAGCTTGTTTAACCCAAATAGCAATAGAATCTTTGGAAGGTCCAAATTCGTCTGCTAATGACTTAAGTGAACGTCCTTCTTGGTGAAGTTTAACCAGTGAATCTTTAAAATCTTGTGAATAACGAATTGACATAAAAATACTCCTATACTTTCATTTTACGGACTGAATAAAAATAGTCCATTTTTTTAGTATAAGAGCACTATGGTTAAGCTAGGTGGACGTGGCGGCGGTGAGGGTAGTCACTATGTCAACCCTAAAGCCTATGCACAAATTCATAATGCTGATGACGTTGGTATGCAAACTGGTGGTTATTTCTGGGGTGAGGTTGGTGATTCAGTTAGTGAAGCAAGTTATCACGCACAATTAGCTGTACAAGACGCACAGAATGCTGGATTAGCTAAGGTTAGTTACATCGCATTGGATTATGAAGAAGGTGCAGGTCTGAATAAGGCTAACAACACGACAGCTATTTTGAAGTTCATGGACGCCATCTACGCTGCTGGTTACAAGCCAATGCTGTACTCTGGTTACTACTACATGAATGCTAACGTTGACTTATCAAGAGTGAATACACGTTATCCTAACGCTTTATGGGTAGCTTGGTATCTAACTACTGCTAATCAAGCAACGCCGCCTATGCAATATTTCCCAAATATGAGCAACGTTAAGATGTGGCAGTATGGTGATAATCATTTTGGTGTTGACGGTAACGTTATGGTGGTTGGTTCATTGGATAATGACAAGCCGACAGAGCAAACAGCTTCTAAGCCATCACAATCAACGAACACACCAAGTACACCAGCCAAGACACGTTATGCAACATTTAGTGGTGTCTATGTATCTGATTATTGGACGAAGTACAATCACAAAACTTATGGTATCAACATTGATATGAGTATTCCGGTGATTGATTACAACAACTATATTCCTATTTCAGCCCTGACTTTGACTGACCGATACGGTAATAAGCTGAAAAATCAATACATTCAAGGCAACAATGGACGTATGGAATACTTCACTTTGACTGGCAAGTACAAGGTCATTTCACAGACAGCGACAACGATTAACGTTGAAATTGGTGGTGAGCCAGTCTCGATGATGAAGTCGTTTGCAACAATCAAATAAGGAGATCACATGCAAGTAAATAGTATTTCAGATGTTATTATCTCAATCGCTTTGGCAGCTATTCCAATCATTGGTGGTTGGATTGGTAAAGTCATTACTGGCAATAGCAAGGCTACCACTTTGATTAACGTTCTATCACCCTTGGCTAAGGCTGCAATCGTGGCCATGCAAAAGTTAGGTGTGACACAATATCTAGAGGGTGAAGCAAAAAAGTCAGGTGCCGTTGATATCGTCAAAAAAGCGTTATCGGCATTAGGACTTTCAAATACGAATGAAACACTAATCAGGAACACTATCGAAAAAGAGTACGCTACATTGATTAATGAACTGAATCAGACGTACCCACAAATGACAGCTGAACAAGCCAAAGCGCAAGAGGCAGCAGAACAACAAGCAAGCGAAGTAGCCAAGGCTGATGAATTAGCCAAAGCACAACAGGCATTAGCTGATGCACAAGCAAAGGTTAACGCCTTACAAAATTGAATATAATAAAACCGCCCGACTGGATTATTTCTGGTTGGGCGGTTTTTGTGTCTTGATGATAATTATAAATTAGCAAAACGGCAAATTTATTTGACAAAAAATATACAAACAATATATAATTCATGTATAGGTAATACGTATTACGTAATATGTATTACTTCGGAGGATAAAACATGACAAATACAGGAATCGGAACAGTAACGGCAAAGGGTCAAGTTAGCATACCAGCTAAGTTCAGAACAAAGTTGAACATAGAAAAGGGAGATAAATTGACTTTTACCTTGAACGACAATCAGGAACTAATCGTTTCAAAAGAACCTAGCAAGTTAGATTGGGACGATTTGTTTGCTAGCTATCCTACGGAGGTGGTTGATATTGACGAAAACGGAAAATACGATGAAAAGAAGTCACCTAATTTCCATGACTGGATGGTTAATGGTTAATGAGTGAATTAGATCCCAGGATGAAAGTTTACGTGGTAAACATACCATATGAAGACAAAAGTGATTCAAAAACTAGACCTGCTTTAGTATTAAGCATGTCGGATGGATATATTAAATTACTAAAAGTTACCAGTGATTACGATAAAAAACCAGAAAAAATCAAAGAGCTATATTATCCTATTATAGAGTGGCAACAAGCAGGATTAAAAAAAGAGTCATATGTTGACTGCCACAGAACGTATAACATTACAACTGATTATATATTGAGAAACAAGCCGGTTGCTAAGTTAACGGTTAATGATAAAGTAGGATTGCATAGTTTTGTTAAGAACTTAGTTGATACAGGAAAGATACCTTTCAAAGGATAACCACCATAACAGGGATCCTTTTTTATTTGCCCTCAACCCGCACAAGTGATACCATTAAATAGCCCAACAACAGCATGATGAGTTACCCCAATTTCGAATCTGATATGTTTGTTGGGTTTTAAGTTGCAATTAAAATTCAAACAGCTTACAATAAGTAAGTCTTATGTTGACACTACCCAGCAATCATTATCGGAACTAGACCTAGATGTCTACCGATATCGCACAATGATCGTTGGGTTTTAATTTGTGATAAAATAGAGTCGTAGTTCTTTCAAGAGTGGACTACAGACCCAGCAATCGGTTTCATGCTCTCACGAGCTCTTCCTTATGGGATCGTTTTCAATTTGTTGGGTTTTTGTTTGCAATTCTAAGGTGACGTAGTAGAATAATAACAGGCTCAACATCTTGCTGTTCGCAGCATACCGTTTACAGGTTGTTGGGTTTTTATTTGTGTTAAAATAAACGAGTGGTCTTTTCAAGAGTGGACTACATGCTCGGCAGGTTAATTGATGTTACACTGTTGAGCTTTTTTATTACCCAAAAATCAATTACATGGTATTATAATGACACAACTCAACCACTGCTCTTTTGAATGTTATCGCTTTTGGTTTTTATGTTTACGTGTTGTTGAGCTTTTTGTTTGCTTATTTAAAGTATGTAGTGATAATATATAAGCATAGTAGGTGACTACTTAGCCCGACAGCTTTCTTAAAAATCTTCTTTACAAAATATGTGAAATCATGAGTTGAACGAATATACCTTGTCGGGCTTTTTGTTTGCAATATTTTACATGTTTATATAAAATAAAAGAGTAATTTCTTGCCATTGAAATTATAATGTATTTTCTCCCCAAAGAAAATACGCGTCCAGTATCAGGTTAGTTTACGCTAACCTGATTTTTTATTTGACAAAAATATTTATTATGAATTAGAATAATTTTGTAGTCTTAATGACTACGACTGTGTTTGTTGCTCCAACAGGCGTATTCTTTCTAGGTTACTTACTACTGGCGTGATTACGCAGATCATATTTACTCTTTAAAATTTGGCTTGTCCCTGTTGGGGTTTTTTTGTTGTAAATTTTTATTTCATATAGTAAAATATTTTTGTAGTCATGAGAGATTGGCCGCACTCAGCAAGTGCTCCTTCTTTATTTTTTAGTTTTGAAACCTTTATGTACCATTGTTTCTTGCTGAGAAATTCACTATACTACCGGTCATTAGTTGTAACCGGTTTTTATTTGCTATTTTAAAGTAAGTGATTTACAATATATTTCGTAGCTTTCTCTGAAAAATTGCTACACTTCTGTTAGATTTAAGGAGCACATCTGATGTGTTTCTTTTTTTATTTGCTTTCAAAAAGTAAGAGTGATACTATACAAATAGCCTAACAAATACGGTCGTAAGTATACACATTACTGTTTGTTAGGTTTTTATTTGCAATTAAAATCCAAATAGCTTACAATAAGTAAGTCTTATGTTGACACTACCCAGCAATCATCGTCGACCATTTCATGACGTGCCCGTCTTTTAAGTGAAATGCTTGGTTGTTGGGTTTTAATTTACACAGCAATCAAATAGGGGTAGAATAAGTGTAGCCCAACAATCACTTTTTAATAATGGAGGCGTCCATTCTGAAATTGTTTTCAACTTGTTGGGTTTTTATTTGCTATTTTAAAGTAAGTCCGATAGAATGTAGTACGTAGCTTCTCCGAAAACTGCTACATTTCTTTTATGTTTAAGGAGCACATCTGATGTGTTTCTTTTTTATTTGCTTTCAAAAAGTAAGAGTGATAATATATAGTCAGCTCAACAATCGATATCAAAGTTTAACGTCCATCCTTCTGATATCAGCGCAGATTGTTGGGTTTTTATTTGCTTAAAATAGGAAAAAGTAATAGACTGGGTGTATCATAATACTCCGGAGTATTGATGATCCATACATTGACCCGCTAACTGGTGCGGGTCTTTTTTTCTATTTAATATTCATATAATCAATAGAGCGCATAATTGGGCAACCCAACAGGAAATGGGGGAACTGATAAAAAATGTATTCCCGTTGGGTTTTAATGTTCATATAATCTAGGCCGAATATACTAATTGAGTATTCTCTTTCTCCTCTGACAGAAAATATATTACACAAAAAAGCCGACTGGAAATTAATCTGGTCGGTGTTTTTTTCTATTTGTACATTATTTGTACACTTTATTCGATAAAGCCTTGGTATATAGGGCTCAATAATCCCTTTCAAGTCATTAAACTTGCTTTTATTGAAATCAGTGGCGGCGTGCTTCAAAATGAGCAAGTTCAACAAAAAGTAGAGCATATTGTTCGAACAACTTTAGCAGATGATATTTTAGTAAAATCATGTGTCATTTATAAAACAGGAATGGCTTATAGAGTGAAAGTGTTAATTAATGGCACAATTAACGGCGATATTAACCTAAAAGGATTAGCACAACAGAAACAAAAAATTGTGACAGCGTTACGGCATAAATTTGCTTTTATGAATCTTGATTTGGTTTACGATGCCTAGTGCTTTGATTTTGTCGTTTAAAAATTGTTGACAAAAAATGAATTTTATATCGTAATGGAAGCTATTCGCCTCGTTTAAGACCGGAAAAAATGTCGTTTTTTGTGTTATTTATTGATATCTAAATTTTTAAGAATTGGTGTTGTGATAATGTTTTGATTTGACTTTGAATTCATGCTTTTCTAAAATAGCTTTATGTTAGAAAAGGGGAATTTATGATTGACAAAGCGATTTACAAGCAAATTTTAAAGTCCAGTTTTGACGCCCCAATCGACGTTGAATTTTGGGATGGGGAAACAGTGCATTTTGGTGAAGGTGAATCAATTGCCAAAATCATTATGCATGAGCTCATTCCGATTAAAGAAATTGTTGCCCATGCTTCACTTACTTTTGGTGAAGCCTACATGGATGGCAAAATTGAGATTCAAGGTAACTTACAAGAATTAGTTACATTGGCTTACCGGTCACAAGATAGCTTTTTCAATAATAGCAAGTTCTCTAAACTGATTCCTAAGCACTCACATTCTGAAAAGGTCAGCAAAAACGATGTTCAAAGTCACTACGACATTGGTAATGATTTTTATGAGATGTGGTTGGATAAAACCATGACGTATTCTTGTGCTTATTTTGCCAGTGACAGTGATACTTTAGAAGATGCACAGATGAATAAAGTGCGTCACATTCTCAACAAGTTGCATGCCCAAGAAGGTGAAACACTATTAGACATTGGCTGCGGTTGGGGAACTCTGTTATTCACAGCTGCCAAAGAGTACGGTCTAAAAGCTACTGGTGTGACCCTGAGTCAGCAACAGTATGATTTTGTCTCAGACAAAATTAAAGCAGAAGGTTTGACGGGTCAAGTAACTGTTTACCTAGAAGATTATCGCGAGCTAAAAGAGCAGTACGACCATGTTACCTCGGTTGGTATGTTTGAGCATGTTGGTAAAGAAAACCTGGCGGCCTATTTTTCAAAAGTTGACCAATTACTTGTTGAAAATGGTACTGCTTTGATTCATGGTATCACTGGCCAACATAAAGGTGCTGGTGTCGATGCATGGATCAATAAGTACATTTTCCCGGGTGGTTATATTCCTAATTTGGCGGAGAATATTGACCATATTATGGATGCTCATTTGCAGGTTGATGATTTGGAGCCGCTACGCCGACATTATCAAAAAACACTTGAAATTTGGACCGATAACTTTCACGATGTCAGTGAAAGTGTGACATCTCGATACGGTGAGCGTTTCTATCGTATGTGGGATTTATATTTGCAAGCTTGTGCAGCGTCATTTGAATCAGGCAATATTGATGTTGTTCAGTATTTGCTGACGAAAGGTGCCTCGAGCACTAATCTGCCAATGACACGTTCATACATTTATCATGCGGATGTAGCAAGTGGTGTAAAATAATAAAAGACTGTTCAATTCTAACGCTAGTAACACGTTAGAATTGAACAGTCTTTTTAAAACATTTTTATTAAAATAATGCCGCTCAGCATAATTAAAATGCCGATAACCTGAGTCATTGAGACGTTTTGACGTAATGATTTGAACAGTCCGAATTGTTGCACTAACATTGCGCCAACCATAACGCCTAGTGTTGAAATACTGACGGTTAAGCCAGGGCCTAATTTAGGAATTAGGAGGGACATTAGCGTCACAAATGTACCACCAGCAACACCGGCTGACCAAGATTGTGGCATTTTAATGCCACGAACGAGAACTTGCCATGTGTTGGGCTTGAGGAAAACGAGTACGATGAGACCAATCACAAACGCCCAAAGTGCACTTACCGTTGGACTGTCAATTAGATTGCCAAGTTGTCCGTTAAAAGTTGATTGGACAGTACATAAGACACCAGCGCCAAACGCCCATAAACGCAAGACCAAGCGTGAGGATGCTTGATTGTTTTGAGAACGGCTGGCGAGTGTTTTTCTTTTAGTGGCTAAGACGACAGCGATGTAAGTTCCTAATAATAAGACCATCAGACCAACAATGCGAAGCAGCGTCATTGGAATAATATCAACGTTGAACCAGCCAACTGTTTCAAATAACATGCCAGCGACAATTTGACCTAGTGTGGGCAACATGACGGTTTCAACCGCACCAATTTTTGGAAAAAGTATGATACAACTTGTGACAAACATTAAGCCAAACAAGCCACCGGTGAGTAACCAAAGTGGTGCTGAAAAGAGGTCAGCAATTTTAGAAAAGTCACCAATTATAATGGTCAACAGGAGTAGAAATAGGGTCCCAACTACATAACCAAGAAAACTGGCAGCGATTGGAGATTTAAGGCAGGCGCTTAACTCGGCATTGATAGCGTTTTGTGCGGCTAAAATTAATCCGGCGCCCAAAGCAATGATTAAAAATAACATTAAACTTGCTCCGTATTCGTCTTTTGTCGCTCTTTAATTGTCACAGTTTCACCACCGATAATCACGCGATTACAAATATTAAGGAACAGACCATGCTCGACAACGCCAACTTGGCCTTCCAAATATTCAGCTAATGCATACGGATTGTTAATGTTATTTAAATGGCAATCAATAATGTAGTGACCCGCATCAGTAACTAAAGGGGCACCATTTGCTTGACGTCTTAATTTAGGAAAGAATCCTCTATCGGTAAATTGACGGAATAATTGGCCATTCCCGTAAGGAATCACTTCAATAGGTAGTGGAAAACTACCTAAAGTTGCGTGAACTTTACTTTCGTCAACGATCCATATATTTTCGTTAGAGTTTTTGGCGACAATTTTTTCCATTAAGAGGGCAGCACCGCCACCTTTGATCCCGTTCAAATAGGTATCAACTTCATCAGCGCCATCGACAGTCACATCAATATGATCGACTTCGTCAATATCAACAATGGGAATGCTGAGCTCCGCACAGTGCTGGCTAGTAACTTGTGAAGTTGTGACACCGACAATATTGATATCTGCTTTTGCCAACGCCTCTAGGAAATATGACACAGTCGATCCTGTACCTAATCCGACAATCATGTTTGGTTTAATATATTGTAAGGCCGCCTCAGCAGCTTGTTTTTTTTGTAAGTCTTTATCAGTCATTATTAGCCTCTAGTCATCACTTTCGCTTGGTTAGCAAGTCCTGCGTCAACTTCTTGTTTGTTGGGAATGGATACAATTGCGCCTGAGCGACTGACGGTCAGCGAACTTGCGAAGCAACTGCGTGTAACAATCATATCTAAATCAGTCATTTTGGTAGAAATGTTAGCGGCAACCGTACCAATAAAGGTATCTCCAGCCGCCGTGGTGTCCACAGCTTTGACTTTGAAAATGGGTAATTGATTGTGTTGATTGTTGACGTTATAGAACACGCCATCGCCACCCAAGGTGATGATGGTGTTGTGTAATCCCCTTGATTTTAGCTGATCAACGAGTGCAGGTAATTTTTCAGGGGCGGTTGTTGGTTCAGTGCCTGCAAGTGCTGCTGCCTCGGTTTCATTTGGGATGATTAAGTCAGTATTTAGAATTATTGTATCATCTAAATGTGACGTAATTGGGGCTGGATTTAAAATAGTCAGTGCGGCATGTTGTCTCGCAATGGCAAATCCCTCAGCCACAACGTCTGTAGGAACTTCTAGTTGTGCGACAACAACATCAGCTTCAGCAATGGCTTCTTTGGCTTGCTGAATATCAGCAACGCTAAGTGCCATGTTGGCACCACCGTACACCATGATTGTGTTATGACCATCATTTTCCAGCATAATAGTTGCTGAACCGGTTGGTTGCTTTTTAGTAAAAATATACTTTGTACTGATACCTTCGTCATCTAATAGTTGCTTAAAGGCACGGCCACGTTCGTCATCACCGACTGCGCCGATGAAAGTAACATCAGCCCCTTGACGTGCAGCCGCTACAGCTTGATTTGCGCCTTTACCACCAAAGGTACTAGCTTGATTTTGCACTGCAATTGTTTCGCCTTGTTGCGGCATGCGTTCAATCATTTGAATGGTGTCAATATTGAGACTACCAATGATCACAACTTTATTTGTCATGATAGTTTACTCCTTAAGATAAAATGAGGTTAAACGTTTTACCTGAGTTAGGACTTTATTATAAATTAAAAGATTGTTTAAGTCAAGCACGTAAAAAAGCCCCTGAATGTTGCTTTAGCATTCAGGGGACATGATATAACTAAGGGTTTATTGATCTGTTGATAGTTGGGCAGTGGATTCTCGGATGACTAATTTAACGTCGAAAAATGCTGTTTGGTAAGGAAGATTGGGATGGGCGAGACGTTGCAAAATCATATTCAACGCTGATTGCCCAATTTCGGCGACTGGTTGGGCGATAGTGGTTAATGAAGGCACCACGAATTCAGCGTAGTCAGTATCATCATAGCCAACAATTGATATATCCTCAGGCACCTTAACATTTTGCCAAGTTAGACCGCGTAAGACACCGATTGCCATTTCATCATTTAATATAAAAGCAGCTGTTGCCTGGCTTTGTATTAATTGGTGAACAACTGCCAAACCACCGTGTTTAGAGAGCGCTGCTGAAATAACTGAAATAGGTGTCACGTTGGCAGCCGACAACGTATCAAGGAACCCAGCACGCCGTTGACGCATATTGTCGGTTAGGTCATTGGGTAATATGAGGGCAATATCACGGTGACCTAACGACAGTAAATGGCTTGCTGCTAAGCTACCACCGGTAAATTCATTGGTTTGTACCATGTCTTGAGCGTTGATATCGGCATTCTGGTCTAATACCAAATAAGGAATATGACGTTTTTTTAAAAAAGCATTCACAACATCGCGATTAGGAATCGGGCGACCGAAAATCAATGCTTGAACGCCACGTTCAACTAATGAATAAATTGAACTTTGCAAGTTGTCGGCAGTAGAGCCAATGAATACAAGATTCACATCTTCAGGCGCGTTGTCCTGCATACTTTGAATGATATCAGCAAAAAAGGGCATTCTAAATGAGGGAACAATAATACCAATCAAGCGGCTATGCCGCACTTTTAAATTACGAGCGGCACTGTTTGGTACGTATCCCAGCTCATCACGAGCTTGTAACACTTTTTTGATTGTTTCTGCTGAAAAGCGATCCCCCTTATTATTTAAGATTTGTGAAACAGCTGTAATTGAGACATTGGCCTTTTTTGCCACGTCCTTAATGGATATCTTATGCATCTTCTCATTCCTTGTTCTCATACTTAGTATCTATTGTACCAGTTAATTTTTTGAAAACGCTTCCAATTTTAAAATAAATATGCTACACTATTTTTGGTTAAACGTTTTACTTAAAAATTATTGTTTTCAGGAGAGGAACTGATTATGTTTTTAATCGTAAATTTACTTGGTATTTTTGTTTTCATTGCCATTGCAGCGCTGTTTTCTAATGATAGGAAGAATATTCCTTGGAGTTCAGTTGGTGTTGTGTTAGCCTTAGAAATTGCTTTGGCTTGGTTTTTCACGCAGTTCAAGGCAGGTCAAATTGCTGTTCAGGGTGCAGCTGATGGGTTTAACTGGTTAGTATCTGTTGCGTCAAAAGGTATTGCATTCGCATTACCTGAGTGTTTGACATCAAATAATGGTGGCCCAAACTTCGTAACCTCAGCTTTGCTACCCATTTTGCTCGTTGTGCCATTGTTTGATATTTTGACATATATTGGTTTGTTGCCATGGTTGATTAAATGGATTGGTAAGGGTTTGGCATTTGTCACTGGACAGCCAAAGTTTGAAGCATTTTTCTCAATTGAAATGATGTTTTTGGGTAATACAGAAGTTTTGGCTGTTTCAAAAAATCAGTTGGACAGCATGTCTGCACGGCGTAATTTTACATTAGCAATGATGTCAATGAGCTGTGTGACATCGGCAATCATTGGTTCTTATACACAAATGGTGCCTGGTAATTATGTGTTGACTGCTATTCCCTTAAACATTTTGGGCGCTATCATTGTGGCTTCCATTCTTAATCCTACTAAAGTAACGCCTGAAGAAGATGTAATTGTGAATGTCACTGAAAAAGGTGAAAAGAAAGAACCATTCTTTTCATTTTTAGGAGATTCAATCTTAGGTGCTGGTAAGTTGATTTTAATTATTACCGCTACTGTGATTGCCTTTGTTTCTCTGGCAGCTTTGATTAACCAATTGTTTAGTTTGACAGGATTGCATTGGTTAACGCTGGAAAATATTTTCGGTGTGATTATGTTCCCATTTGCATGGTTGTTAGGTTTCAGTGTTGATGATGCTTTCCGTTTGGCACAATACATGGGTACTAAGTTAGTGACTAACGAATTCGTTGTGATGGGTGAAGTATCAAAGTCGATTATGGCTGGTAAAGGCTTCTTCGCAAATGAGCATGCACGTGTTGTTTTGACTGTATTCTTGACAAGCTTTGCTAACTTTGGCACGATTGGTATGATTATCGGTTGTTTCAAGGGACTTGTTAATAAAGAAAAGAATGACTATATTAGTGCACGTGTACCATATATGTTGTTGGCTGGCGTATTAGTATCATTGCTTTCAGCTGCCACAGCAGGTTTGTTTGTTTGGTAAGAATTGTAGAGGAATAGATCATGATACCGATTATTTTAGATATGGATCCTGGCATTGATGATGCAGTGGCATTGTCAATTGCCTTAACTAATCCTAATTTTGACATTAAGTTATTGACTAGTGTGGCTGGCAATGTCAGTGTTGATAAGACAACTGCTAATTTACTCAAATTAACCACATTTTTTAATCGGCAAGAAGTACCTGTTGCCAAGGGTGCATCAAAGCCTCTCAAAAAGGCGTTTGTTGATGCTTCGTATATCCATGGTGCTTCGGGTATGCCAGGTTATGATTTTGAAACGCCAAAAAATCAGGCAATTGCACAAGATGCAGTGAGTGCGATGGCTGAAACGTTGCTGGCTGCGACAGAGCCGATCACTGTCGTGGCAACCGGATCTTACACAAATATTGCACAGCTCATCCAACGGTATCCAGAAGCTTTACCGCATATTAAACGCTTCGTGCTGATGGGAGGGTCATTATCTGGTGGTAACGTGTCTTCAGTGGCTGAATTTAATGTCTTTACTGACCCTGATGCAGCTGATATTGTCTTTAAAAGTGGTATCGACATTGTGATGATTGGTTTAGATGTTACGTTAAAAGCATTACTGTCTTTGAAAACGATTGACGCCGTTGCTAAACTTGGCGAGTGCGGTAAAATGTTACATCAGTTGATGACTGCTTATGGTGATACTGAAGCTGATGGTAAACCAATGCATGATGTAAATACAATCTGCTACTTATTGGCACCAGAATTTTACACGTTGACAGATTATTGGGTAGATGTCATTACACAAGGACCAGCAGCAGGCGCCACTGTGGCTGACACGCAAAATCGCTGGTCGCAAGGTAAAAAAAATGTCCATGTTGCAACAGACATTGATGCAGCAGCCTTTGAAAAATGGTTTGTTGCACAAATACCAAATATGAATAAACAACTCGAAGGAGAAGAATGACATGGCTTCTGTCAAAATGATTTTAGATTTAGATACAGGTGTTGATGACGCCTTAGCATTGGCATGGGCTGTATGTGATCCGCGTACAGACTTGATTGGTGTGATCGCTTCTTATGGTAATACATTAGTTGAAACAGCCGCACAAAATACATTGGATTTGTTACATTTATTAGGTGCAGACAATGTGCCAGTATTTTTGGGCGAATCTCATTCTTCAACAACACAAAGTTTTGATGTGATGCCAATTTCTAAAGCAATTCATGGTGATAATGGTGTTGGTAATATTGATATAACACATTCACCACGACAAGTTGAAACAATGAGTGGCATAGACTTTCTGATCAAAATGGCGCACCAATATAAGGATGAATTGGTTTATGTACCAACTGGTCCATTGACCAATTTGTCAAAAGCGTTGACAATCGATCCAGAAATTGCTCACCTGATTGGCAACACCACCTTAATGGGCGGTGCGTTGACAGTGCCAGGAAATGTGACGCCATTTACTGAAGCTAATATTCATCAGGATCCTGAAGCTGCAGATCATGTGTTTAGGGAGCAAGAACGGTTGACAATGGTTGGTTTAGATGTAACTTTACGGACATTGTTGACGAAAAACCACACTCAAAAATGGCGTGATCTAGGCACTAAAGCAGGTATAATATATGCTGATTTGATGGATTATTACATTGAAGCTTATGATCAACTTGGTATTGATCATCGTGGTGCTGCTTTACATGATCCACTAGCCGTTGCAGTGGCGATTGATCCTAGCTATGTCCTGACGATTCCATTGAATATGAGGGTGACATACGATCAAGAATCGGGTGATTACGGTCGTACAATCGGTGATCGAGAGCGTTTGCTTGAAGACACAACAACGCAAGTGGCAGTTGGTGTCAAGACGGAACGCTTTGTCAGAGACTTTATGGACTTTATGATTGCTGTTTTAAATGATTAAAATCTATTCAAGTACGGACGCGTCCGTACTTTTTTATTGCATTCGATTTGACTAGCGCGCCAGCTAAAAAAGTACCCAGAACAGGGAAATGTAGGTATTATGCTATAATTAAGAATGAATATTGATAACGTAATTTTTTAAAGGTGGTAGAGAGAAGATGTTGCATATCATAGGAGACACAGTTTTTGTTGGTATTATTGCTGGGCTACTGTCTGGCATGGTGAAAATTGGTTGGGAAGCCATTTTGCCACCTAGAAGTCAAGCTAGAGATGAGACTAATCCACCCCAACAGCTTTTACAACAACTTGGGTTTTCTAAATCGTTTACGCATGCTTATTGGACCTATGCCACAGATCAACGAATCTATTTTGTGGCGCTATTCATGCATTTTGGGTTTTCGATCACATTTGCTGCGCTGTTTACTTTTTTACAGGCATTTAATCATGTTGTAGCGATTGGTCAGGGAACAGTATATGGGGTTGTTGTGTGGTTCATTTTTCATATTGTGCTACTGCCACTACTAAAAACGATTCCGTCACCTGCCAAGCAACCATTTGCAGAGCACTTTTCGGAATTTTTGGGACACATCGTCTGGGGTTGGAGTATTTATCTGGTGATGGTGGCATTGATAGGTTAAGTTCATGTGACTGATAACGCTCAAGTGCCAATAGCTGGCATTTTACAAAAACGTGATGAATTTAAAACAGTCGCGTTTTTTATTTGTTGTTTGGAAACCATGGTACATTGTGCATTAGCACAGTGAGTGGTAATCTAGACTATGTTATTGCCTGATAAAATAGTTATAAAAGTGAGAGATAAAATGGATACTAGTGCCACAAAAAAGAACAGTGGATCATCATCGACAACACGAGAGAATATATCATTAACGATTGCTACCGTCATATTGGGTGTGATTGTTGGATTTAGCGCGATAGGTTTAAGTCTATTACTGGAATTGATTGAAAAAATATTTCTAAATTATTTGGAAACAGCACAAGCACCAGTGCCTACCGCTAGTGCTTTTCGAAGACTTATCTCAGTGACGGTTGGTGGCCTTTTGGTGGCCGTTGTGTGGTATTTTTTGAGAAATAAAACACAACCAACTGTTGGCATTAAAAAAGCGTTGGATGGTCAAAAAATGCCAGTATTACAAACAATTGTCCATGTTTGCACGCAAATTGTTTATGTTGGTACTGGTGGATCAATTGGTCGAGAGTTAGCGCCTCGTGAAGCAGGTGCTATGCTTGCCCAAACTTGGATACGTTTCCAATCACATTTGGGACTGGCAGATTTAACTGATGCTGATCGTCGTTTATTGATAGCAGCGGCAGCTGGTGCTGGTTTTGCCGGTATTTATATTGCCCCTATCACAGGTATGCTATTTTGTGTTGAAATATTGTTAAAAAAATTATCATTACGCAACGTGTTAGTGAGTCTGACGATGTCAATGATAGCCATGTTAATGGGATCTTTAATAAAAGGATTTCACCCGTATTATTTAGTTGGGGATGCGCATTTTTCGATTATTAGTTTGATTTTAGTTATTATTATTGCACCATTCACGGGATTTGCTGGTGCGTTATTCCGTGTGATTTGTCAATGGGCTGAAAAAAATCAAGTCAAAAAATCGCCAATTTTGTGGCAGTTGCCTTTGGTAGCTTTCTTAACTGGTGTGGTCGCGTATTTCTTTCCGGAAATCATGGGCAACGGTCGAGCACTTGCACAGACGGCCATTTGGACCAAAAGCTCACAAGTCCTATGGCTTTTGATTGCTGTGGGAATCCTTAAAGCTGTTGTGACAGTCTTGACAATCCGTTTCGGTGCAGCTGGTGGTACATTAACACCAGCCATTGCCATCGGTGCAGCGATGGGCGCAATTATCGGTATCGGTTTATCACAGATATGGCCTAATCTTGTGATTTGGCAGTGCGCTGTTTTAGGTGCCGTAACTTTGTTATCAGCCTCCCAACAAGCACCTTTCATGGCAATGTTCATGATTCTTGAAATTTGTCACCTTAATTACTCAGTGTTCTGGCCAATGGCGATTGGAGTGACCATTGCAATGGTTATTTCTCGTCAAACATTAAAAAAATATAACACCATAGTTCAATTGAAAACAGTACCAGTTCCTAAATGAAAGGGGATTTGACTATGAACAGTAAAAAAATATCACGTCAAACAGTTATAATTGTGAGTATTATTTTTATCTTTAATGTTGTTGCGCAATTTCTAATTAATTGGGTACAAGGTTATCAGCCTAAAACCTATCAAATACCAACTAATGGTTTGACAATGTTACTTAACTATCTTGGTGACTATTGGGTTAATTATGCTGTCACTGGTGTTGTTTATCTATTACTGTGGTTTGTGTATGTTAGTTTGTGGTTGGGGGCATTCTTGTGGCTTTGGCAAAAAATAACATGGTCTCGTTTTCAATCGGGTTTGTTAAAGGGACGCGTTCATTTATATGCTGCATTGTTGTTGATTTTGACAATTCCTTTAAATCAATTTGGCTTTAAATTTCCGTTATCTTACTACTTAACTATTCCTAAAACGTTTCTTGATAGTTTGAATAGTCAGTTGGCTTTGACCGTTGGTATTGTTGTTTACATACTTTATTTTCTATTTGTCATGAAAATGAGATTTTTGATTTACCAGACTGTCGTTGGTCAAGATAGTTTTGGGTTGAGCTTTAAAAATAGTTGGCGTCGCAGTCAGTTTGACTTTAAGTTTTATCGCAATTTATTGTTGGTTGTGGTTATTCTTGTTTTCAGTTTGTATGGGGTTATTTACGGACAGCAGTTACTTGATACATACGCATCAGTCACAATCAGACATGTTTGTGCGAATGTATTGATTGTAGTGATGACTGGCATTTTTTATGTCATTACAGCAAAATTTGTCGACTTGCTGGCTGATTATGCTCATCCTAACAACTCACACCAGTCGGTTAATGTTCAGAATCAGCCATGGCATTGGCAAACAATATTGGTTTTGATTGCTGTTAGTGTTTTGAGTGTGTGGCTATCTGGTAAATGGATAGACCAACCGAATGGCCGTTACTTAGTGATTGCTCACAAAGGCATTAGCAACCCGAATCAAACACCAAATGTCGTTGAAAACTTGAAAAAAGTAAGTGCAACTAAACCAGATTACGTTGAAATGGACATTCAGCCAACAAAAGATGATGTTTATGTTTTGAGTCATAATACGAAAGTAACTACCACAAGTGGTAAGTCGTATAAAATCAATCAAACGAAATGGTCGACTTTAAAGTCACTGAAACTAAAAGAAGCAGGGCATACATTCAAGTTGTCGTCGTTTGAAAATTATCTCAAAACAGCCAATTTGTATCATCAGAAATTACTAGTTGAGTTGAAAATCAATGATACAATTACTAATGAGCAATTGCAAAAATTTGAGACGAAATATGGTCCATTAATTCAAAAGAATCATTCAGAAATTCAATCGTTAAATCAGAACGCCTTAAAAAGAGCGAGCCGCTATTTGAAAGTCAAAACTGGATTGTTATCACCAGTTAAGAATACGATTGATAGCACAAAAACGAATCAATTTTATGCGATTGAATATTCAGCTGTTGACCAAACGGTTGTGCGCGCGATTAATCAACACAAAAAAGATTTATATGCTTGGACGGTCAATGATTCGGCGGATGTTGCCAGTGCCTATGTGATTGGCGTGCGCGGTTTCATCACCGATCATCCAAAACAAGTTCGTCAGCAATTGAAACAGCTGGTTAAGCACACGACATACAGTGACGCATTGCGTGGTATATTACTATTCCAAAAGTCAGCTATTTAAAAAAACACGTATCACTCATAAAATAATGGGTGATACGTGTTTTAATTTGTTAATCTAAAACATCATGAATAGTGATAATACCGACAACTTCTTCATTATCGTCAAGGACAACTAAGTTGGAAATATTATGTGCCGCCATTTTTTTCCAAGCAGCGCTATTGCGGGCTTCTTGGTTAATGCTGATGAATCCTTCTGTCATGTAATCTTTGGCAGTAGAATTTTTGACTTGACTAATGTCCAAAAATTTTTTACGAATGTCGCCGTCGGTAACAATACCAATGACTTTTTCATCATCGTTTTTGACAAGCGTCATGCCAACGGCAAAATCACTGATACGGTAGATAACATCATTGATTGGTGTCGATGTATGCACATAAGGAATCTTCGTGTGCATGGCATTTTTAACATTTTGGAGTAATAACTTGCCAATGGAGCCACCTGGGTGATACAGGGCAAAGTTTTCGCGTTTGAATGCTTTCTCTTTTTCAATTGCAATTAACAAAGCATCACCCATAACCAATGTGGCCGTCGTTGAGCTAGTCGGCGCTAATTTAGTAGGGTCTGCTTCTTCAGCAATATCAACTTTTAAGAGTAAATCTGTACTATTAGCTAATGTAGAATCTTCTGACCCTGTGATAGCCACAGTTTTAAGATTATTGTGGTGAATCACTTGCAAAGCAATCAACGTTTGAATGACTTCTTGGGTTTCGCCACTATTAGAAATGAAAATTGCTAAATCATCACTAGCAACACGACCAAGATCACCATGATAGGCCGTACCAGCATCAATATAAAAGCTTGGAACGCCAACTGATGAAAAAGAGGCTGCAATTTTGTCAGCAATAATACCCGATTTGCCAATCGCAATAAAAATGAGACGTCCCTTGGTCTGTAATATAGCTGCCACTACACTATCAAAAGTCGTGTCCAAAGTATCTCGGACAGATTTTAACGCGTCAATTTCAGTGTTGAACGTGTGTTTTGCATCGTCAAAGTAAGTCGTCATGGGCATACACCGCCTTCATTTCAAGGTGTTCATGAAATAATCGATTCGCATTCTCCAGAATAGGACGAATTTTTGACAAGTATAATTGACTGTCTTGGTCCGAAATTGCCTCGGGTGGATTAGGGTGGACTTCAGCAAAAATGCCATCAATACCAATGGCTAGTGCCGCGCGCATCAGTGGAAAGGCGTAATCACGATTACCACCTGAATGATTGCCGTAACCACTTGGCACTTGAACAGAATGGGTCGCGTCAAAAATGACGGGATAGCCTGTTTCACGCATTTGAATGAGACTTGTCATATCAACAACAAGCTGGTGATAGCCAAACATAGTGCCACGTTCAGTTACCAGAATATGCTGGTCGTTTGTTGCTACTT
Source organism: Leuconostoc sp. UCMA20149 (assembly GCF_030400235.1). Lineage (NCBI taxonomy): Bacteria > Bacillati > Bacillota > Bacilli > Lactobacillales > Lactobacillaceae > Leuconostoc > Leuconostoc sp. UCMA20149. Next base: position 94,603 of record NZ_VJYC01000006.1, on the reverse strand, counting down.
TATCCACAGCTGTTTGAATATCTTCCGGTGCCATAAACTGTGCTTTTTTGATGTTGACAACACGCCCAGTTCTTCCAGCTGCTAATAGTAAGTCAGTTTGTCGGCTTAGATAAGCAGGAATTTGCAATACGTCTGCGACTTCAGCTACAGGTTCACATTGATAAGGTTCATGAACGTCAGTGACGATTGGCACATGATAATTCTCTTTAATCTTGGCTAAAACTTTCAGACCAGCTGCCATGCCGGCGCCTCGTTGGGAATCAATAGAACTACGATTTGCTTTATCAAAAGATGATTTGAAAACGTAATTTATCCCGAGTTCATCGGTAATTTGTTTTAGCGTCTCGGCGACCTCAGCACATGTTTCATAGGATTCAATGGCACATGGGCCGGCGAGGAGCGTGAGACGATCGTTTTTAAAGCCGTAATTTTGAAATACATCACTAATTTGTGGCATGATTTTCTATCTCCTAACTTAAATCAAATTTTTGTTGGGTGGTTCGCTATTAATTGATGAGTTTTGCATGGCCATGCTTTACTTAATTAATATTACGGATATTATAGCATGAGTTTGTGAAAAGCATGTCCGAAAACGATTGGTTTCTAATGACAATCTAACATTTTCGTTTCAAATGGTATGAGCATAATATTTGCAATAAAATATTATATTTGTTATTCTTAAAGCATAAACCAAGGGATTTGATTAACATTTCTTAGAAAGTTAATCTATTTTTTGGTATTAAATATTGAGAAAGAGGGATATTGAAATGGGATTAATTTGGACGCTAATTATCGGTGCAATCATTGGCGCCATTGCAGGTGCGATTACTAGTCGCGGTGCTGCAATGGGTTGGATCAGTAATATCATTGCTGGCTTAATTGGTTCATGGTTAGGTGAAAGCTTGTTGGGTTCTTGGGGCCCAAGCTTGGCTGGCATGGCACTAATTCCATCAATCATTGGCGCCGTTATTCTAGTGCTAATTGTTTCATGGTTAGTTGGCAGAGCTAATAAATAAGGTCAATCTGCTCTGATTTTAAATCATGTTAAAAGGGACTTTTTAGATAAAGTCCCTTTTTTGTGCGTATTAACGATCTGACAAGCAAAATAATAAGTATTTCTGACAACAAAGCGTATCATATATTATAAAGATTGTTATGTTTTGGATGAGAGAGTGACAAATAGATTTAAAGTTAATTTGATATGAAAAAAAGGGGAGAAGATGAAATCACATACTAAATATATTGGTGCAGTTATTGCTACAATTTTGGTCGTTCTAATGGTCAGCGTTGGCGTGTATGCTTACAGTCAATCACACACGATACAAAAATCACAATCAGCACATCAATCTAGTAAATCAACATCAACAAGTCATCGTGCTAAATCATCAACTAGCACTGAGAATTCAAGTACAACATCATCGAGTAGTAGTAGTAGCGCAAGTTCTAGTAGTTCAAGCAGTGCCCAAAGCAGTAGTAACGTGGCAACTTGGGCAGCACTTGATTTAACGCACCAAATTGCGATTTTGATACAGGCTGCATTTGCTGGTCAGAATGGCAAGCCCAATGCCCAATTTGATTTCACACAAAACTACTGGGCAATGACGGGAAGTGTAAATGACGGCGAAATTCAGCGTTATGTACCGCAAACGGACAGTTTTGCTGGAATATCGGATATTTTGTCAGCAAAAATTAATATCAATGGCGACCAAATTCAAGTTGCCAGACCAATTTTGGAACCATTTACAACCTCTTTAAACACATCTGTTGCGACTTACTACGATGAACAACATCGTTCTGTTACGGACCAAATCGCCCAGCGAGTCGTGACGCCAGCCAGACTACAAGCCATTCGTGAAGGAAAATAAAGCGTCGAGAGAGCATATTTTTTGCATTGGTTAATAAACGGAAGTATAATATTCGTAATGTTAGTAATGCCAAAATTCCATTCCCAGGAGGATTCAGTATGGCAAAAGTAAAAAAGAGTACAGGATTTTGGAGTAAATTATCAATTTTGTTGGCTGTTGGTCAACTGTTATTCAGCCTTTATCATGAAATTAAGCAATCGCGCAAAAAGTCTTAAATACTAATTAAGGTGCCGTGCAAACACATGTTTATAAAAGGAGACTTACAATGTTGAAATCTATTTTGAAGTTTATGCTTGCTTCCACGCTTATTGTCAGTGGTTTGATTGTTGGTGGTACAATTTTTGCCGCCAAAGGAATTGATGAATTAGGCGATGATTTAGAAGACAAAATACATGGTTGATTTTGATAGTATAAGACCATAATAGTGATAGCCAATTAATCATTATGGCTATTGCTATTTTTTAATTGAAAAGAGGGATTTGTATGAATGCCGCGTTTTTATCACATCTTAATTTAGGAACAATTTCAAAAGTCACACCTGTTGGGGGCGGTGACATCAATCAAGCTTTTCGTTTAGAAAGCAGTACAGGACCAGTGTTTTTGTTACTGCAACCAAATCATAAAAAGGAATTCTTTATTCATGAAGTCAATGGTCTAGCGTGTCTAGCACGCTTTGTTAAAACGCCACAAGTCTTACGGATAGGAGAGTGGGGTGATAATGCTTATCTTGTTTTGTCTTATTTAGCGCATCAATCACAAGGGGATGCTTTCGCGTTAGGCACCGCCTTGGCAAGAATACATCAGCAAACTAGTCCTCAAGGCCAATTTGGATTTGAGGAATCATTCACAATGGGGACTTATACAGCTGACAATTCTTGGCAAAAAAGTTGGTCAACATTTTTTGTACAGCAACGTTTAATGCCCTTGCGAAAAATGATTCGAGATCAAGGTTTGTGGTCGGAGGAATTAGATCTATCATTTCAAGCGGCTATCAAGCAATTTGAACGCTTGATGGTGGATTATCAAGCGCAACCCTCACTATTACACGGCGATCTTTGGTCAGGAAATTATATGTTTGGGTTAAATGGTGAACCCATTCTAATTGATCCCGCAGTATTTTATGGTGATCGTGAATTTGATATTGGGATTACAACCGTTTTTGGTGGCTTTTCCGATGCGTTTTACCGTGGTTATCAAGCAACTTACCCATTGACTTCGGGGTACGAAAGACGCATATTGTTTTATCAACTGTACTATCTGATGTTCCATCTGTCACAGTTTGGTGCCGGATACTTGGCACAAGTACAGCAAAAATTAGTCAGCATCAATCAACAACATGACTAATGAGCGCCTAGCATTTAGTTTGACTTATCTAATGCTATAATGACGTTAATAAAAAATATGATTTAAGGAGAAATTATGGCTAATATATACCAGTTTCAAGCGATCAAAGAAAATGGGGAAACATACTCATTAGACAGTTTGAAAGGGCACCCCGTTATCATTGTTAATACGGCTACAAAATGTGGTTATGCACCGCAGTTTGAAGAATTAGAATCGCTTTATAAAACTTATCAAGACCAAGGCTTAGTCGTTCTGGGCTTTCCATCTAATCAATTCAAACAAGAATTGGACTCAAGTCATGACGCCGCTGAAGCGTGTCGCTTGACATACGGCGTGACGTTTCCCATGCACCACTTGATTTCTGTGAACGGCAAAAATACCGATCCATTGTTTAAGTACTTAAAGGAAAACACGAAAGGTACTTTTGGATCGGCAATTAAATGGAATTTCACTAAATTTTTGGTTAATCAAAAAGGTGAAGTGGTTGAACGTTTTGCGCCAAATACATCACCTAAAGAAATGATTACAGATATCGAAAAATTGCTTGGTGCTTAATTTTTATTTTGTGATCAATCAGCGTTGGGGTGAAAGCGTAACGTCAAGTAAGTATTTTGTCTTAGTTGCTTCACCAGCAATTCTTTTCTCAAGAACTTCAATGGCGACACTTGCCAACTGTTCAATTGGTTGCACAATGGTTGGCATGTTTGGAAAAATAGCTTGAATGAGTCGTGTGCCATCAAAACCTACTACGATAGGTTTTGATGGCATTTTTGATACTAGGGGTAGCATTTGCGTTGCTTCAACATCATTACTTGCAAATATGGCGTCAACGTCGCCATGTTGTTGCAGCATTTTGGTAAAATTGGCTGTTTTTTGTGCATAGCTCTTTTCAAAATCAATTTGCCATGTAATGGGTGTTAAGTGGTGTTTGACCATTGTGTCTAGATAACCTTGATGTCGTTGGTCACTTGGCATATTGTTGGAAAACGGATCTGTGGTATGAATAATTTTCTTTGCGCCTTGTTTAATCAAAAAATCCGTTGCTAACACACCACCTTGATAATTATTCACGGCAATCGTAGGAATTTCATCATTAAGAATGCGTTCAATTGAGACAATTGGTAATCCGTGGTATTTATTGTAGGTTTGAATGTTAAAGTTATGCGTCCCGACAATTAAACCATCAACTTGGCGGGAAAGTAATTGCTTTAAATAATGCTCTTCTTTTTTGGCATCCTGAGTTGCATCGCCGACAATGACTGTATAGCCCTTTTGATATAATTTCTTTTCAAGTGTTTCGACGAGTTCGCCAAAAAAAGGGTTGGCGATTGACGGGAAAAGCAGACCAACGATATTTGTTTTTTTCTTTTGCAATTGTTGCGCTGCTGCATTCGGTTGATAGTTTAGTTCAGCCATAGCGTCGTGTACTTTATCAATTGTGGCTTGGCTCAAATAGCCGCGTTTATTGATAACACGAGAGACTGTCGTTTTTGATACGCCGGCAATTTCAGCAACATCTTCTAATTTGTAATTCATCACATCACCTAAAAAAATAAAAATGCTTACCCTAATTTGATAAGCATTATAAAACTAACTATAAGTATACTACAAGTGATAATAAACTTTGATAATGTTGCTAGGAGAATGTTGTTTAGTGTGTTTCGAGTTGATAGGTTGTGAACTGACCTAACAAATTTTTGCCGTCAATTTTGATGATAGGGGCGTCATTAGTATAGAATCTCTCTGTGAATACTTTTTCACCATTTTGAACGAATATTTCAACGACGCTTTTATCAATATATAAGGAAAGTGTTATTTCTGTTGATTGTGCAATTGTTGCAAACCGATTATCTTGAGGATGATCCTGATGTGTTAGTCGGAATTGCTGGTTAGCATTATCAAAATTGAGCGTGATAATATCTTGCTTTTTGCTATTTTGGAAGTGTAAGTTAAAATTTTGGGCGGTGAGATTGAGTTGAACTTCAACAGTTGCTGAATGACCATCTAATAGCGTTTGTACTGATGACAAACTGCCACTGCTTAATAACTGTTTCCGTAAAGCGCGAACTTCGGTGACTGGACGCATCAATAAACGGTCATTGGCTAGGATAAGTTCGCGAGGTAAGGTGAGCATACCTGCCCAGCCATCTGCTTTTTCAGGAAATTCGCTTTCCCACATATCCGCCCAGCCAATAACGATTCGGCGACCGTCCGGTGCCAAAAGAGTTTGTGAGGCGTAAAAGTCATGACCATTATCTAATTCTTGAAATTCGCCTCGGTCAAATTGATTTTTGGCGTAATCGTAATGGCCTACAAAGTAACCTGTTTGATAGAGATTACGGAATTTTTGGGGCTGGGTTTCAATTTTCATAGGTGAGGTGAGTAGGATATGACGACCGTTGAGGGTGAAAAAATCAGGGCATTCCCACATGTCACCTTCGGTTGCGACAGATCGTGATTTGTCGAGTTCACCTAGATATTGCCAATCAAAAAGATTTTCGGATTGATAGATTAAGGCACGACCGAGTCCATCTTGTGATTGATTGCCTAAAATGACATAGTAATTGCCATCATATTCCCAAATTTTAGGATCCCGAAAGTGGTGCGTGCTATCAGACGGCGCTTCAGCAATAATTGGGTTGTGCTCATACTTTGTAAAATGAACACCGTCATCGCTATAAGCTAGATTTTGATTTTGCCAGAAATGTTCAGGATCATTGTCGCCGTAGTAATGATGACCCGTATAAATCAGCCAAAGGCGACCGTCTTTGACAATGGCGCTTCCCGAAAATACGCCGCCTGTATCTTCAGCATCGCCAGGGGTTAATGCAATTGGTAAGTCTTCCCAGTGCATTAAATCACGGCTTCGTGCGTGCCCCCAATGCATTGGTCCCCATTCAGGTTTGTAGGGATAGTTTTGATAGAAAATATGATAATAGCCTTGAAAGTATACAAAACCATTAGGGTCATTCATCCAGCCATAGGTTGGTGCTAAATGAAATTCAGGGCGGTAGCGATCATTGGTTACCGTTGAGAATTTTTTTTCGAGTGTGTGTGACATATTGTCTCCTTAAAGTATGTTTTGGATGTTGCGGCGTTACGAGTTAGCCAAAGGTGTTCCGTCGACGTGTTGTGTATCTTTTTTGAGAATGAAGAACGCGTAAACACCAGCAATCAAGACAATGACAGCAATGACATGGAATGTATTTTGATAACCTACGCGATCTCTAAGAATGCCCAATGGTGTTGATAAAATGACCTGTCCAATCTGGGCTGCAATCTGGAAACCAATCATATATAGAGAAGCAGATAGTTTGGTATTGAAGTGAAGGGTAAAGTATCTGAAAATTGATAACGTAAACATAGGTACTTCGAGAGAGTGCAGCATTTTAATGGCGGAAACGGCGTATGGATTGGCGTTAAATCCGCAAAGGCCAATTCGCAAGAACATAATAGCGACACCAATCATGAGTGTCCGTTTGACACCAACTTTTTGCATCACAATTGGTACGATACCTAACATTAGCGCTTCAAAGAATACTTGGATACTGTTGAGCGTGCCGTATGTTTGTTGGCCAACTGCTACACTTGAGAATAACTTTGTATAGAAATCAGGAAACATTTGTGAATCAAAAATATTATAAAAAGTCCAAGTGAACATGATGAAAATAATCACCTGCCATAATTCAGACATTTTTAAAAGACGTAACATATCTGATAGCTTTGGTACTGAATCTTCGCGGGCTAACGTTTCGACAGCATGATTCGCATCACGCTCTGCTTTTGGCACCCAGAATATAAGAACCAATAATAGTAGCACACCAAATAATGAACCAAACCAGAAATTTAAATGAGGGTTAATCACAAACAAAACACCGGCAAGTAGGGCCACAATAGCGTATCCGAATGATCCCCAAGCACGAGCTTGACCATATTCAAATGAGAATACACGACTAAATCGTTCTGTGACCGCTTCTAGTATGCCAACTGCCGATAAAAAACCTGTCGATAGCACGACAGCACCGACCCACATACCGATTGCAAAATGATTGACGAGGAGAGGGGCATAGACCCAAATAAAAAATGGACCAATTAGTGTAGATATAACAGCGTTAAAAATAAGTAAGTGTCGCTTGATGAATAGTTTGTCTTGAATTGTGCCATAAACAAACATCAAAATTAAACTGATCAATGAATTGGCGGAAAAAATAGTGCCAACTTGACTTCCAGATAGACCCAGACCATTTGTGTCGGAAGTCAACCATAGTTGGTAGAAACTCCACCAAATACCCCATGACGCAAAGAACAACAACATGCTAGTTGAACTTTGTAAATAAGACGCGTTTTTAAAGGTGCGCGTGCCTTTTTGATTATGATTCATTAGCAGATCCATTAACCTTTCTTAAAATGGCGTTCTAAAATGTAAACGTTTACATAAGTGATTATAATTGCAATTTTTTAGTATGTCAACCGATTGGCAGTTTTATTTTTGAATGTTTGTTTTTTTGATATATTACAAATAAAATAAAGAGCTTGCATATTCTTTCTTTCAGCTATATAATTTATCCATAGATAAAAAAAGGAAACGGGAAAGTTCATGAAATTTTGGAAAAGTACGGAGTGGCAACGTGTTCGAAAAATACGCGGTTTGCCATTATTACTAATTGGAATTGCACTCATTCCAAGCCTTTATGCGGTTATCTTCTTGTCATCATTGTGGGATGCGTATGGTAATGTCAACAAATTACCGGTGGCAATTGTCAACCAAGATCGCGCTGCAAAGATTAACGGTAAGACGCAACATTTAGGAAATAACCTCACCAAAAATTTGGTAGATGGTAAGCAACTAAAAATTATTAAAACCACTAAATCTCAAGCCGCATCAGGTTTGAAAAGTGGTAAATACTACATGACCATCACAATTCCTAGTGACTTCACTGAGAATTCTGGCACACTTTTGAGTAGTAATCCCGTGCAACCAGAAATAAAAATTGCTCACAACACAGGTCAAGGATTTATTGCTGAAAAAATGACAACATCAGCAGCCGAGAAATTGCAAACTAAAGTGTCACAATCGTTACAAAAAGTTTATAGTCAAACACTTGTAACCGCCACGACTGCTTCCAAGGACGGTTTTAATACTGGTTCTGAGGGTGCAAGTCAATTGAGCAGTGGTATCTCTCAATTACAAGATGGCACAAAGCAATTACAAACAGGCACGACCGCATTGCAAAGTGGTTCTGCCCAACTTGTAACTGGTTTGTCGCAGTATACAAGTGGTGTCTCATCAGCTAATTCTGGTTCTGCACAGTTAGTGGCAGGTGCGCAACAACTCGCCACACAACTTCAAAAAGTCAGTGATGAAATTAATGCAAAGCAACAAGCAAAGGCATCTGATTTGGCAAAGTTGGATGCTGGATTGACGGAGCTGACGAAAGGATTGGAAAAATTGGGGGAGATTGAAGCACCCAATATTGATTTGAATTCTGATGACATTAGTAGCAATGCACAAAATTTGACAACTAGCTTGGAGCAATTGGGGGGAAGTCTTACAAAGTCTGGGGCAAATTTAAAAAATATTTCTGATAGCTTATCAAAGTTAATTGCACAGAACCCACAACTAATAGCGGATCCAAGTGTGCAAACAGTAATGAAAAACCTGCAAGATTTAAATACTAATCTACAAGATAGTGGTACTTCAGCAACCGCAAGTGGTCAGGCAGCCCAAAAAATCAACAAAGATCTGCAACCTTTAGTTGCAGCATTGCCAGAGCTAAAAAACTTACAAGCCCAACTTCCTGAACTGAAAGCTCTGTCTAAAGGTACGCAAGCAACTAAGGGTGCGCAACAAGCCATCAAAACCCTTAATGCGAGTCTCACTGAAGTTAGCAACGGTATCGCTACGCAAGCTGTTCCGGGAGCACAACAGTTAGCACAAGGTGCGAGTCAATTGAATGCCGGATTGGGTCAACTAAATGCTAATAGTGGCACCCTTAATCAAGGCGCTTCGCAGCTCAATTCTGGCACCACACAGTTACTAGAAGGTGAAAATCAAGCAATCGTTGCTCTTGGGCAAGCTAACACAGGTGCGCAAACGTTGTCACAAAAATTAGCTGATGGTGCTGTTAAATTATCAAGCATTCATAATCAAAAATCTAATGTGACTGCTTTGTCAAAACCAGTTAAAAAAGATAATTCTGATTTATCTAAGGTTGCTAACAATGGTACTGGTATGGCACCATATATGATGTCGGTCGGTCTGTTTGTTGGTATGGTTGCATTTAGTGCGATATTTGATTTCATGACTGTTGGCAAGAAACCGAAAAATGGTTTCCTCTGGTGGGCTGACAAGCAAACAGTTAATGCACCGGTCTGGATTGCACAAGCACTGTTGATGACGGCATTGCTCTTTATCGTTGACGGTATGCAAACTCAAAAACCAGTCATGACATTCGTAGTAGCTTTGGTAGCATCATTTGCCTTTAATCAATTCGTAATTCTGTTCAATGTTGCATTTGGTAAACTAGGATCTGGTATAATGCTAATTTTGATGGTTTTGCAATTGAGTGCCAGTGCCGGAACTTATCCAATTGAGCTCTCAAATGGCTTCTTTAATGCAATTCACCCTTGGATGCCGATGACGTATTCGGTTCACGCACTACGTGAAACAATTTCAATTGGTGGCAGTGTGGCGTTGGATCTAACCGTATTGTTGAGTTTGGGTATTGTTTCCATGATTCTGACATGGGGTGTTTACCAAATGAAACTAAAGCATAATCAATTGTCATTTCCACAATCATCAGCTGCGGAATAAATGACTTATAAACCTCACTCGTGGGGCTTTGTACATAAAAAGTTGGGAGAAATATCATTATGAAAATGTCTAGTGCTGTTGAGCAAAGTTTAGTTGTATTAGTCATGTTGGGACTACAAAAAGATGGACTGCCAGTTAAAAGTCACATTTTGAGTAAGCATCTTGAAGTTTCAGATTCCTATTTAAAAAAGACCATGCGAAAATTGGTTGTTGCCAATATTGTGGAAGCAATTGCCAGCAAGGAGGGGGGCTTTCGTTTGGCACGTGCCACAAAGTCAATCACGTTATTGGACGTTTACGAAGCGATTGAGGGAAAGGACAGTTTTGTCCATTCTACACAGCTAGCTGATAGAGTATTCCCAGCCAAAAAAGCGGTTGAAACAGGTACACAAGAAGTCCTATCAATCATATTTGATGCCGAGCAAGATTTCAAAAAGCGATTGAAGCAGTATTCAATTCTCGACTTGCTGAAGTTGCGCGAAGATGGTAGCGATGGCATTGATTGGCGTAATTATGAACCACAAAGTCAAACGGCCTTTGTGTGATGGGTTTAAAATGTAAGAGATTAGGGACCAGCTGGTCCTTTTTTGTTTCGACAGGTTATTATTGACGACAAATTATAATCATGATAATATGAAGCAAAATGAAAGCGGTTACATAAAAACTGTCAGTTTACAAAGAAACAAGAGGTATTGATCGTATGACATATAGTCATGAAAGTATTCAAACAACAAATGGATTACCGTTTCGCATTTTTAGTTTTAATGAGCAAAATGACGGCCGCTTTATCCCGAAACATTGGCACCAAAGTGTTGAAATGATATATTGCTTATCTGGTCAATTGAAAGTTTGGCTGATTACTGAAGAATATATTTTACAAAAAAATGATTTCATGGTGATTAACACAAATACCGTTCATGCTACGCAGGGACTCAAAAATAGTCAAGTCATGATTATTCAGTTACCAATACAATTTTTACGTGATGTGACCTTTGGTAAATATCCAAATGAATTTGTTTTTCAAATTAATAGGACAGTTATGAAAAGTGATTATGATGATGTTGTGTTGACTTATTTTAAGCAAATGGCGATATGCAGCCGATATTTCAAAGAAGGTCACAAAACGCACGAGTTATTAATGAATCTACACGTTATGTCTGATATATATGGTTTATTGTCAATTTTATGTGAACATTATGCCGATAAAACCATTGCTGCTAGAAGAAAATTGACTTTTGATCGGACCAGATTGATTAAAGTGATTGATTACTTACATGACAATTTTGTTAATGAGATTACTTTGGCTTCTACCGCAAACGATTTCAATTTTTCCACTAGTTATTTTTCAAAATTTTTTCAACAAGGAATGGGGACGTCATTTACAAGTTATCTCCGTTCTATTCGTTTAGATGCTGCCTTTGAAAAGATGATGACATCTGATTTAGATCTCACAACAATTGCTATTGATTGTGGGTTTGAGAGTTATCGTAATTTTTACAATGCTTTTATTGAAGTTTACCGTGTTGCACCTAGTGAATATCGGAAAATGTCAACAATAATGTGATGGCCAAAATGACAAATATTTACATATTTTAAGCGATAAAACAGCAGGTTAGCCATCGAGAAAGCGCTTACAATTAAATTGTAAAATAAATAGTCAATTCGAAAGAGAGGCGCATGATGAAATTTAACAAGGAAAAAGTAACGGGTCTATTTAACAATATGTCTCCGACTTTAGACAAAATTGGGAAAAACAAGTATCTGCAAACAATTATGGGCGCTATGATGGCACTATTACCACCCATAATTTTGGGATCATTGGCGACACTGCTATCGATATATACCAAAGATTTAAATTACAAACCGTTATCAAATATTTTAAATGGTATTGGCACTATTACGATTGGTGCTATGGCACTGTATTTATCATTTTTGATGGCTAAATATCTAGTTCAAAATTTTATGTCTGATCAAGATGATGGTACCGCAGCAGGTATTATATCTCTAATGTCATTTTTGATCATGACACCATTAGGTTCTTATACATCTAATCATGTGGCCGTTACTGCTACTCCGGTAACGTGGCTTTCATCACAAGGTGTTTTTTCAGCAATGGTGATTGGATTAATCGTTGGCCGTTTATATATTTATATTGTGAAACACGGCTGGACAATTAAAATGCCAGCGGGTGTACCGCCAATGGTTTCACAATCGTTTGCAGCATTAATTCCGGGTATTTTTATAGGTATTATATTTGGTTTAGCCTCTTTCCTATTTGCCATATCATCATTTGGAAGCTTTCATCAAATGATTTTTTCCATTATTCAAGAGCCGTTAAGAGGAATTGGTGGCAACATCTGGGCAATGATTTTGGTTAGCTTACTGATGCAAATTATGTGGTTCTTTGGAATTCATGGTACTAATGTATTATTGCCGTTAGTAACCCCAATTTGGTTATCTATGGACGTTGAAAATCTTAATGCAGTTGCGAAAGGCGTCACACCGCCTAATATTATCGGATTAGGATTTTTCAACATTATTACATGGGGCGGTTTGGCACTTGGATTAGTGATATTAATGCTTTTTGCTAAGAGTAAAAGATATAAAGAACTGGGTAAAATTGCTGTTGTACCGGCATTGTTTGGTATCACTGAACCGGTTATTTTTGGAACACCCTTAGTATTGAATTTTAATTTAGCTATTCCATTTATTTTTAACAATGCAATTGCACTTGGCATATCATATGTATTAATTAAATTAGGGATTGTTGCTCGATTTATCGGTTCGCAAGCGATTTTTGGGCTGCCATTAGGCTTCCATGCGGGAATTGAAGGACACGCTTCCATCATTATTCTGCAACTATTCCTTCAATTGGTTCTATCTACAATACTCTGGTATCCATGGTTTAAACACTTAGATAATCAAACTTATAAAGCAGAAATGGAGGGGGTAAATCATGTCGCCAACTAACCTAAAAAAATTATTAAATAGTCTCACATTGCCCGAAAAAGTCGGTCAACTGGTGCAATTATCTGGTGAATTTTTTGACACAACACAGAATATTGTCACTGGACCAGTTCAAAAGCTGGGCTTGAATCCAGAAATGGTACCACTAGTTGGATCCGTTTTAAATGTGGTGGGTGCTGAAAAAACAAGAAAAATACAGCAAGCATATCTTGAAAATAGTTCCCATAAAATTCCCTTGCTTTTTATGGCAGATATTGTTTATGGGTTGAAAACAGTTTATCCTATTCCACTTGGGATGGGCGCAACTTGGGATCCAAATCTAATTAGAACAGCATATCAAAATACGGCGTCAGAGGCTTATGCCAGTGGTGCTCACGTATCATTTGCGCCAATGGTAGACATTGTGCGGGATGCTAGGTGGGGAAGAAGCTTGGAGTCGACTGGCGAGGATCCTGTGTTGAACGCTAGCATGGCTGCAGCAATGGTAGAGGGATTTCAACATAATCTAGGCAAAGATTCAGGAATAGCGGCTTGTGTCAAACACTTTGCTGCCTATGGTGCTGCTGAATCTGGTAGAGAATATAATAGTGTCGATATGTCAGAAATGAAATTGTTTCAAGACTATCTACCGCCATATAAAGCAGCAGTAGATGCTGGCACCGAAATGGTGATGACGTCTTTTAACACCATAAATGGTGTTCCCGTCACAGCTAGTTCATATCTATTGCATAACGTCCTCCGTGAAAAATGGGGATTTGAGGGTATCATTATCAGTGATTATGCGGCAGTCAATGAACTCATAGCGCATGGGTATTCTTCTAATCAATCTGAGGCTGCCAAAGACGCATTTGTGGCTGGTGTTGATATTGATATGCAGTCTTCAGCCTATGCTAATAATTTAGATAGCATTATCACAGATGGTCAAGTAGATGAATCTAAACTCAATGCTGCTGTTCTAAAAGTATTGCAGTTAAAAAATAAATTAGGCTTGTTTGAAGATCCTTATCGAGGTGCTGATAAGCAAGTTGAATCAAATGCCATTTTATCTTCAGAAAAAAGAGAGTTAGCTAGAGAAGTCTCGAATAAAGCAATGGTATTATTAAAAAATGAAAAAAACATCCTGCCTCTAGACACAAGTAAAAAAATTGCTTTAATTGGACCATATTCAGATGAACAAGAATTACTAGGTTTGTGGGCAGTTCATGCCGACCGGAATGAAACAGTAACAATTGCTGATGCATTTCGTGAAGTGGTACCCTCTGATCGTCTGTTAGTTAGAAAGGGCACCAATATTACTGATGATGTCGAAATGTTACGTGGTTTGGGATTAAGCGATGACGTCATTAGCAAGAACATTTTAACCAAAAAACAAGCTAAAATGGAATTTGATAGCGCTATCGAAATTGCCAATAAATCAGATGTGGTTATTTTTGCAGCAGGTGAGCATACATTTGAGAGTGGTGAGGGTGGCAGTAAAACAAATATAACATTACCAGAAAACCAAAAAAAATTGATCAAGGCCATCAGAAAATTAGGTAAAAAAATTATCCTAGTGACAATTAATGGCAGACCGTTGGTTTTAACCGATATTATTGATGACGTCGATGCGGTTATTGTTGCATGGTTTCCAGGAACAGAAGGTGGTCATGCAATAGCTGATACAATCTTGGGCAAAACAAACCCTTCTGGCAGACTTTCGATGACTTTCCCTTATAGTGTGGGTCAGCTACCGATCTATTATAGCCGCCTCACGACGGGGCGTCCTGAGACAAAATCGACACATAGTAGCCGATTTACTTCCCGGTATATTGATTCCACCAATAATCCTTTGTTTCCCTTTGGATTTGGTTTATCTTATAGTCAATTTAATTATACTGACATGAAGCTGAGTGGTGATGTATTGCATGAAGGTGAAAAACTGACTGTATCAGTTGTGGTATCAAATCAAAGTGATCGAGATGGCATTGAAACAGTTCAGATGTATATACAGGATTTATTCGCCAAAGTAGTGCAACCGGAAAAACGTTTGAAAAGTTTCAAAAAAGTATTAGTTCCTGCAAGAAGTGAGGTAACAGTTTCTTTCGACATTGATGTAGAAATGTTAAAGTATTTTGATAATCAACTTCATTATAATTTTGATCCAGGAGACTTCAAAGTTTATGTTGGCCACGATAGCCTTCATTTAGCCGAAGCTAGGTTTGTTCTTCGAGCGTGAAATATTAGAAAAAAGGTTTGAATTGCTTAACCATTCAAATCTTTTTTTTGATACAAATGTAATTATTCATAATTGAGGGTGTGATTGAAATACCTTAGACAAAGATATAGCAAAAATTTAAAATTTGACAATATTTTTTAATTTAAATAACTATTATAACGGTTCATATCAATGAAAAATTAAATTATACGTCATTAGGACGCCTTTTCTAATTGAAATTATTCTTTTTTTAATATAACATATACTTTATATTTAATTTTCATTTAAGAAAGGGAGAGTAATGGGAGTTGTAAGAAAGAAAACGACTTCGCTGTTTTTAGTGAGCACAATTTTAAGTTCGTTGGTTATTAATCCACAATCCATCACTGTTTTTGGTGATGTGACGAAAGGATTGACTGATACAGTTTCAAAGGCCAAACTTAAAAAGACACTAGACAGCGCAGCATCGGAAGCAAAAAAGAATCAGAAAACGACTTTTGAGAAAAAAGTCAAAGCACAATTAAAAGCAAAAGGATTAACAGTTCCTAGTTCCTCATCAGAATTGCAGAACAAAACTGTCACAGTAATCGTTGAACTGGATAAAAAAGCGGCAAGTCAGTCAACGGCATCACCAACAGGATCGACAAAGTCAATCAATCTGATTGATAAGGCCACGCAATCGACAATTGAGGCTCAGAAACCAGTTCGTGATCAAGTAGCAAAATTGACAGGCAATAAGCCCAAAAAGACCTTTGGCTATTTGCTTAATGGTTTTTCAATCAATGCTAAGGTGAGTGACATTAGTGCCATTCAAGCGATTAAAGGGGTTAAAGCAGTCACACCTGCTAATGTGTATGCCCCACAAGATCAATCAGCAAATGAAATTGCTAACGTACCACAAGTTTGGTCAAAGTATAAGTTAAAAGGTGAGGGCACACTGATTGCCATAATTGATTCAGGCATTGACCCAACGCACAAAGATTTGACGTTGGATAATAATAGTTCTGAAAAATTAACACAGTCTGAATCGAGTGCAGCAATCCAAAAGCTTGGATATGGTAAATGGTATTCCGACAAAGTGCCATTCGCTTATAATTATGCTGATGGGACTAGTGATACAGTCTACGATACTGGGGCCTCAGAAATGCACGGCATGCACGTAGCGGGTATTGCGGCGGCAAATGGTAAGGCAACCGCTGAAACTGGTTCTGATACCACTAAATATGTGGTCGGTGTTGCGCCAAACGCACAGTTGCTAGACATGAAGGTTTTCTCGAACAATGGTGGTGGTGCGTATAGTGATGACATTGTGTCGGCAATCGAGGATTCAGTTAAATTAGGGGCTAATGTTATCAACATGTCCTTAGGTTCAGTTGGTGGCAACCAGGATCAAGACGATCCAGAACAAGAAGCAGTTAATCAAGCAGCAAAAGAAGGCGTTGTACCAGTTATTTCAGCTGGAAACAATGGTTTGTCAACATCTGCTGATGCTACGAATAATCAATCAACTAGTTTGACAAATGATAATGGTACAGTCGGGTCGCCGGGTGTTGCGGCTGATGCAATTACGGTAGCGTCATCTGAAAATACAACAATGGTCTCACCATGGTTAGATTTGACGACAGCTGCTGGGGCGCAAACACTCAAAGATCCGCTTGTCACACAGCTTTCGGATAAAGCTGATCTAACTAAACTGAATGGCAAAGCTCTTTATTTGGCTAAAAACGGTAGTGACGGTTTACCTGGTGTTGGTAACGCTAAAGACTTTGATAGTGATGTCAAAGGCAAAGTTGCTGTTGTCATGCGAGGCAGTATTGCCTTCACTGAAAAGCAGGAAAATGCTTTAAATGCTGGGGCAGCTGGTTTAATTATTATTAATAATAAACCTGATGAAACGGCGCTTAATTTTTCAATGAACACGTCAATTACGACAATGGCTATTTTATATGATGGTGGGCAATCACTGTTAGCCTACGTTAAGGACCACAGCAATCAAACTTATAATTTTGCAGTCAAAAATTTGACAACGCCAAATGCTAGCACTGGCAAAATGTCTACTTTCAGTTCTTATGGGCCAACGCCTGATTTGACATTAAAACCTGATGTTACTGCACCAGGAGGTAAAATCTGGTCAACTGCAAATAATAATAGTTACCAAGAAATGAGTGGCACGTCAATGGCGTCGCCATTTACAGCCGGTGTATCGGCGTTGGTAACACAATCACTTGCAGGAAGTGTTGCAGCAAGTAATATTAATCAATATGTGAAAACTGATTTGATGAACACGGCTGTGCCGCTCTATGATAAGGACCATCCTGACGCGATTGTCTCGCCACGTCGTCAAGGTGCGGGATTAGTGCAAGTTGACAAAGCAGTCGATAACAAAGTATTTGCGACGACCACGTCCGGTGATGCGTCGATTTCGTTGAAAGAAATCACTAGTAACACACAGACTATGACGGTTCAATTAACTAACAATGATAAAGATAAGGCCACCTATTCTTTCAACAACTACGGTGGTGTTTGGACAAATAGTGCTACTAGCCAGCAAAATGCTTATGATGACAAATTAAGTGGTGCTGCCATTAATTTGGCGTCGGCTACTAATCACAAAGGTGAAAGTGTTTTAGATGGCAATCAAAAAATTACTGTTGCAGCGAACGATACAGTGACTGTTAAAGTAAAACTTACGTTGCCACAACAGGTAACAAACTCCTATGTGGAAGGCTATGTTGGCTTCCAAGCCGAAAATAATGGTGTGACGACAAGTGCTCAAAACTTAGTTGTGCCATATCTTGGTTATTACGGACAATGGAATAGTCAAAAAATATTTGATGATCCCATTTGGACGGGAAATTCTTACTATGGTACTTCTTATTTCATGGATGGTGAACAAAATATTTTAGGTTTGAACGCCAAAGGTGATAATATTACCCCAAGTAATATCGCATTTTCACCGAATTTTGATGACAGTCAAGATACAGCGACGCCTATTGTGAGTTTGTGGCGTAATGCAAAAAATCTGACTGCGCAAATTTATAAAAATGATCCGGATGATGATAAAAATGCAAACCAAAAACCAATTAGAACTCTCTATATCGATCCTGAGGTAACTAAGACTTACTATGACGCATCTACCGGAAGCTATACCAGCTATACTGGAAATAGCTTGAGGTGGGATGGCACGGTTTGGAATGCTAAAACAGGTCAGTACGATACAGCAACAGATGGTCAGTACTATTATAAAATTTCCGCTGAATCTGAATCGGGAAGTACTGACAAACAGTCACAGACCTTGCCAATCAAGTTGGACACAGTTGCACCAACGATTGATTTTGATAAATCAAGTTTGTCGGTTGGCAGCGATGGCGCATATCATCTGAAAGCGACTGTAAAGGATGAACTGAGTGGTATCGCTTCATTTGGCAAAGTTGTTGTCGCAATAAACGGTGTTAGTGCAACTTATGACCAACCATTATCAGACAGTCATACATTGAAGCAAGCAATTGATGTGACTTTGAATGCTGATCAAGTTTCGGCGCTTCAGGCTGGCAAAAATAATATCCAAATTGGCGCTTATGACAACGCCGGAAACTTTGGAAATGCTGAAGAACTTGTACAAGCACCGGATAAAACAACTTATGGTCTCGTTCTTTATGATCTCAATGATAACGAAGTCATTACAACTAATTCAGCCATCTATCACCGTCGTTATAACACGATAACCTTAATGGGATCATATCCTTCAAACTTTTACGTCAATGGTAAGCTGGTTGAGGTTGACCCACAGACTCAAGTGTTTGATATGACAGATAGCAAGAATGGTATCCCGTTGCCAGAAGATGGTAAATTTGTATTCAGTACGGATGAAGCAGGGAAAAATGTGATTCGAGTTGTTCAAACAAGAATTTCGGTAACTGAACCAGTCGTCCACTTAGATCATGCGAATGAAAACTTGTCAACCGACCAAACAACCTTTAATATGAGTGGTACTCTAGACGATATAGATTCGCTAGACACTTTGGTAGTAGGTAACTTGTCTACCAATCAGATTACTAACATTACTAAGGATGTTAAGAGTACTGGCGACAATAAGGGCTCATTTTCTGCCGATGTGCCACTACAGTTTGGTGACAATACACTCGTTGCACAAGCAGCGGATAAAGATGGCAATGTTGATGACGTCGTTAAATTTACGGTGAATAGTTCAGCTGATGCACAATTCATTAGTGACCCAAGTTCTGTCATATCGTTTGATAATGACTTGAATTATGGTTTGAACGTTGTGTCATCAACAACGAGTTCGTACGATAAAGATACACAGACGTTGACAATTAGTGGTCATTTGAAACACGCAGTTGACGATAACGGCTTGATGATAGGTGAAACTGCGGGTCCTAAGCGTACAGTAGTCAACTATGATCCGAAAACATTGACTTTTGAGACCAAGATAAAAGCAGCGCCAAATACAAAGGTATCTGTATCTGTTCAGGTGAAATATCAAGGACAAAACATTGTCGATAATAGTCTGCAATTCTATATTGATACAACATTACCTGATTTGAGTTTGTTTAATGAAAGCTCGTTACAACGCCTTTCAGATGGCTCATATCAAATCAAAACTAATCAGTCGCCATATCAGTTAAGTGGTAGTGCGAATGATAATTATGATGGTTACGCAATTAACATCAATGGCGATATGATTGAAAATCAAAAGTTTTCATTTATTTTTAGTAAAGGTAACAACGGGCAGATGAGTCAGTTTAATGTACCGTTAGATTTGACGACTGGTGACAATATCGCTGATATTACGGTTAGTGATGCTGTTGGTAATCAAACCAGTAAAAAGGTCAATGTTCGCTATTATAAAGGAACATTAGACCAGCCGATTATTAGTGCAAGCACAACAGCGCCAACAAACAAGTCGGTATCATTGACAGCTGAAGCGGCAAAGTTACCAACAGATGCCCCAAGCGATGATAGTATTCATACAGAATATAGTCTCGATCAGGGTAAATCTTGGATAGAATACAACGATCATGTTGTCATTGGTGCAAATACTAAGGTTGAATTTAAAGCTGTGGACGATTATGGGAATGAATCAGCAGTTGTTACAACATCTGTAACCAACATCGTACCTCAAATTGAATCCCAAGCTACTATTTCAACACAATATGATGCTGCGCATAAGACAGCTATTGTGTCATTAGGAATGACGGATCAATTGCCTAATCCCGATGTTGCGGGCACGTCACTCCAATATAGCTTAGACGAAGGCAAAACTTGGCAAGCCTATGAGAAGTCATTGACTATTGCTAAAAAACAAGTTGTTCAAGCAAGAACAATTGATAAGGCTGGTAATGTTGGTCGTGTTATGACGGTGACGTTGTTTGCTGATAAAGGCGCAAAGCCTTCCGGAGATCAAAAATCGTCGAGCAATGGTAATAGTTCTGGTTCTGGTTCAAACGGCAGCAGCGAGAGTCAAAGTGGCAACGTATCTGGTAATCGTAAGACTGGTTCTGATTTGACACCGTTCAATTCGTCAAGTTCAGCATCCGCAACCGCACTAACGGCTAAAAAAGCCAATAATGTTGGTAAGGCTGCTTTACCAGACACAGCTGGATTGATTACTTTGTCTGTGGTGGTTGCAGGTATGGTTGTTTCGTTAATTTTTATGACAATAGTGACCATTAAACGTAAACATGATTAAGATCTGCAAAGTTTAATAATTGACTGAAATCATCAAAAATATAAAAAGCATCTAAACGGATGTCGCTGGCAAACAGTTACTCCGGTTAGGTGCTTTTTTGGGAGTTCAAAATTGTCTCAACACTGTTTTAAAAGAAAAGAAAGCGTTTACATTTTTAATTACTGATGTTATAATTAAGTCATTCGAATGAGTTAACTTACTGGGGGATATGGTGATGACAATTTTTAATGTCGACGAATAGCTAAAGTATTTTTCGAAAGGAGATTGACTGTGAAAGATAAGTCAGAAATGATGGATCGTGGGCGAAAAAATCTAAGCATCAAAAGCATGGCTTTCAATCGCTTTTTAATTTTTCGATATGTGACAGCAGGTTTCTTTTTCACCAATATGTACTGGATGTTCTTATTGTTTGGTAGAACAGGATTTTACTGGTTACTGCCTGCAGCGTTGCTATTGATAAATATTGCGGTTGCTGTGGAACAGACGGGTAAATATTGGCGACCTAATCATAAATTGACCCTAACCATTGCGGGATATTGGGTTCAATTGGCAAGTAATATGGCACTAGTGATAGTGATGTTATTTGGATTTAACCATACATTTTGGCCATTTATCAATGATCAAAGCCAATCAGTTATTTTAATTATTTTACTGGTTGGTATGGGTTTATGTCTGTTATTGGAATGGCGGGCACGTTTAATTTCACAAGACCAAGATAAGTATTTTAAGCTACTTCAAGACTTTAAAGTAAGTTTGCAATGAGTTTAATAGAAAAGAGAGTGAATCATGGATAACAGTGATAACAAAATGTTCCAGTTTCTAAGTAAGCATTTGATGGGACCGATGGGTAAGTTAGCACAGTTGAGAATTGTTCGTGGTGTTATGGCGGCAGGTATGGCGTCCATTCCGTTTACAATTGTTGGCTCAATGTTTTTGATTGTAAGTATTATCCCCCAAAGCTTTCCTGCTTTAGCAGGCATTTGGTCGGCGTCATTTGACAAATTAACAAGCTTGTACATGATTGCTAACACAGCAACGATGGGAATTTTAGCCCTTTACTTCTGTATTGTTTTTGGTTATGAATACACAAGAATTCAAGCACAAGAAGAAAAAGTTAACGTTAATCCACTAAACGGTGTATTACTATCGCTGATGGCATTTATAATGTGTGTCCCTGAAATTATTTTCAAGGATGGTGCAATGACATTAATTAATGTTGTTAGCAAAAACAGCAAAATTATTGATGGTTGGGAAATGGGTGGTGGTGTCACCCGTTTGGGTACGACTGGTATCTTCACAGCTATTATCATGTCAATCATTGCTGTGAAAATTTATACGTTCTGTGTGAAGAAAAATTGGACGATTAAAATGCCAGATACTGTGCCAACAGGTGTTGTTAATTCATTCATGGCATTAATTCCAACTGCACTAATTGCATTCACAGTCATTATTATTAACGGTATACTGGTTGCCTTGAATACTGATATTTTCAAAGTCATTGCCGTACCATTTAGTTTCGTGACGAATCTAACGAACACATGGATTGGTTTGTTAGTCATTTACTTCTTGATGCACGCACTTTGGATTGTTGGTATTCATGGTGCGACAATTGTCACGTCATTTTTGACACCAATTGTCTTGTCAAATATGGCAGCCAACCAAGCTGGGGCCAATATTCCTTTTGCCGGTGAATTTAATAACTCGTTTGTTACTATTGGCGGATCTGGTGCGACACTAGGTATGGTAATATTCATTGCTTTCTTTGCCAAATCAGCACAACTAGGTGCGCTTGGAAAAGCTGCCATTGTGCCGTCATTCTTCAATATTAACGAACCAATTTTGTTTGGTATGCCGGTTGTGTATAACCCTTATACAGCTATTCCGTTTTTCTTAGCACCAATGGCGTCAATGTCAGTCGCATACTTTGCTATCAAATTCCATCTGGTTAATCCACCGATTGCGCAGGTTGCTTGGCCAACGCCGGGTGGTTTGTCAGGATTTATTGGATCAGGTGGTGATTGGCGGGCAGCCGTCTTAGCACTAGTTTGTGTCATAGTGGCCTTTGTCATTTGGTATCCATTTATCAAGTTTTATGATGGCAAGTTAGTACGTGATGAACAAACAAACGCAGTGAATGCTTAATAGGAGGATAATTGTGAGTACATTTCCAAAAGATTTTTTGTGGGGCGGTGCCGTGGCGGCGCATCAATTTGAAGGTGGTTGGCAGGCAGACTGTAAGGGCATTAGCATAGCTGATGTCATGACGGCTGGCGATAATCAGACCAAACGACGGATTACAGATGGCGTTTTGCCTGATGAAAACTACCCTAATCATGAGGCAATTGATTTCTATCATCACTATAAAGAGGATGTTGCTTTATTTGCCGAACTTGGCTTAAAGGCATTCCGTACCAGTATTGCTTGGACACGAATTTTCCCTAATGGTGACGAAGATGAACCCAATGAAGCGGGACTTCAATTTTACGATGACTTATTTGATGAATTATTAAGTAAGGGCATTGAACCTGTTATTACTCTGTCTCACTTTGAAATGCCTTATCATCTTGTGACTGAATATGGCGGCTGGCGTAATCGCAAGATGATTGATTTCTTCACAAAATTTGCCGGCGTGGTTTTCCAACGCTATCGTGACAAGGTCAAATATTGGATGACTTTTAATGAGATCAATAATCAATCAGCAATGATGAATGAATGGTCACTGTTTACAAATTCTGGTATTGTGGTTAAACCAGATGAAGATGTTGAGCGTGTGATGTATCAAGCTAGTCACTATGAAGTGGTTGCGAGTGCCTTGGCCGTTCAAATTGGCCATGATATTAATCCTAACTTCCAAATTGGTGCCATGTTGGCACTTGGACCAGCCTATCCGGCTAGTCCAGATCCAAAAGACATCATGAAGGCAGAACGCGCTATGCAAGTCAATACTTGGTACGCTGACGTTCAAATAAAAGGGCGCTATCCTGCTTGGCTACGTCAATATTTCAAACAACGACAGTTTGATTTAGATATCACATTATCTGATTTAGATGTCTTGCAGGCTGGTACAGTGGATTACCTCGGCTTTTCATATTATGCTTCCCACGTTGTGCAAGCAGTCGCTGATGAGCGTGCTGACTTTACAACACGAGATGACAAAACAGAAATTCCAAATCCAACATTGGCTGCTTCAGATTGGGGTT
Source organism: Leuconostoc sp. UCMA20149 (assembly GCF_030400235.1). Lineage (NCBI taxonomy): Bacteria > Bacillati > Bacillota > Bacilli > Lactobacillales > Lactobacillaceae > Leuconostoc > Leuconostoc sp. UCMA20149. Next base: position 70,509 of record NZ_VJYC01000006.1, on the reverse strand, counting down.
GGATGATTGATCCTGTTGGTTTACGATATATGCTAAATTGGCTGACTGATCGTTATGAATTGCCACTCTTTATCGTTGAGAACGGATTGGGTGCATTTGATAAGGTTGAAGATGGTCAAATTCACGACAACTATCGTATTGACTACCTACGCCAACACATTGAGCAGATGGCGTTGGCTATCAATGTTGATGGTGTTAATCTGATTGGCTACACGCCATGGGGCTTCATCGATTTGGTATCAGCAGGGACCGGACAAATGGATAAGCGATATGGCATGATTTATGTTGATAAAAATGATGCCGGCGAGGGTAGTTTAAAACGATTGAAAAAAGATTCCTTCGCATGGTTTAATCAGGTGATTACAACAAATGGTGATAATTTGAATTAAGTTGAGCAAAGACTTGTTGTGGCGACCTCTCCGAACAATAAGTCTTTTGTTTTACGCTAAATTCAGGCATAATGGATGATAGTGCGTCAGAAAATACGAAATCTGGAAGGAAAATTTTATGGCAAAGGGAGAGCGTTCTGTTGCAACAGACACATTAGTCAAAAAAATAATGGATGACATCCAACAGTTACCGACCGGTTCCGGCACAATGCAATTGCCTCCAGAGCCTGAATTAATGGCAACCTATCAAGTCACAAGGTATACACTAAGACAAGCGCTGAAAAAGCTAAGCCAAATGGGTTATACTTTCCAAGCGCATGGTATTGGTACATTTGTGAGACCACGAATGAACAATCATGCCATTTCGTTACAAAATCCTGTCGGTATGACTGATGAAATGGCGCGTCAAGGGCGTCATTTAACAACTAAGCATGCCACGATACAGGCCACGACAGTTGCAGAAGCCGCTTTTCTACCCATCGGCACTCAATTAGATTCGAACATCCCGCTGTGGAGTGTGCGACGATTTAGATATGCTGACGATAAGCCATTTATTTTTGAGCAGTCTTATTATTTGCGAAACATTGTTCATCAAATTCCAGAAACAGCGCTTTACGGCTCATTATTTAATTTTGTAGAAGAAAATGATGCTTTAAAAGTCGGCTTTCAAGATACTATTATTGAAGCTGGATCAATGAGTCAAGAAATGGCAACTTTTTTTGATAGGCCTGAGCAAAGCCCCACATTGAGTGTGCGAGATGATTCTTATTTGAGTTCTGGACAACTTTTTGCCTTTTCAAAGTTAGGGTATGATGCTCGAGACACTAAATTATTTTTATTTAAAAAGATTTAATGAATACAAAAAATGCTATGCGCAAACCATGATTTGCGCATAGCATTTTTTGCTGGAATAATCAATAAAAATTTTGTGTTGATTCACGTTCAACTAACTGTCCATCAAACACAAGACGTTGCTTTTCTGAAGGGTTATTTTCACGAACATTTTTCAACAGATTATACATTAGCTTACCTGTTTCATAGAAGTCATATTCAAAGCTAGTGAGATGAGGGGTGACAGTTGTACTTAAATCAGATTTTCCAAATCCAATATATTTGGCTGATTGATGAGTGGCAATACCAGCTTGTAATGCACCAATTGTCATTCGATCAGTGGCACCAATCACCAAATCAAACGTATTCTCAGACATGACACTTAATGCATCATTTCTAGCCTCGTCAATGTTAAATTTGGTATGAATAGTGGTGACGTCGTAGTCTGCTAAAGCATGATAAACCCCAGTAAAACGCTCATGGCCAATGGACCAATCTTGTTGTTCAGGTATTGTCAGCAATAATACTTTTTTGGGGGTTAAAGACATGGCATACTGCCCAACTATGTCACCGGCTTGACGGTCATTCATTAAGACGCGATGAAAATCACCTTCATCTTGACCCTGAATGACGACTGGTACATCAAAAGCTTTCAGTGCGTCACGAATGTCATCAGTGATATTAGCGGTTAAAATGATTAGACCACTGACATGCTGGTTACGCAACTTTTCTATCGCCGCTAACTCGCGCGCGACCGATTGATAAGTGTTGACAATTAAAAAAGTGTCCTCATCATTGGCAGCATCCAAACCACGCAACATTTCCACCTGTGCTGTTGAATCTAAACGGGGGACAATGACCCCGACAGTGTGGTTAATTTTTAATTTCAAATTTTGCGCCAAAGCATTAGGCTGGTAATTATAATCTGAAACAATTGTGTCGATTTTGCGACGTGTTTTTTCACTGACAGAGCCACCATTTAAGTAACGTGAAACGGTGCTTTTTGCGACGTTAGCCATTCTGGCAATGTCTGCAATTGTAATCTTTTTTTCCATAAGGTTATCGTACCATAAATACGCAAGACAATATTTCAGTTCTAAAAATTAATTTAAAAAAAAAGATTGCATTAATCATTGAAAGCGGTTACAATGTAATTGTTAAGGAAATGGAAACGGTTCCAAATATCTCATCAGTATTTGAAAAAAGGAGTAGAATATGGATTATAGGAAAGTGGCTGAGCGTGTTGCGCAAGCAGTCAAGAAGGACAATATCGTAGCCGCAGCACATTGTGCGACGAGACTACGTTTGGTAGTGAAGGATGTTAAAAATATTGACCAAGCTGCTTTGGATAATGATCCAGATTTAAAAGGAACATTTAATGCCAATGGTCAATATCAAATCATTGTTGGTCCAGGAGATGTTAATGGTGTTTATGATGAATTTGTTAAATTAACTGGTGTTAAGCAGGCTTCAACTGACGATCTCAAAAAAATAGCTGTGGCTTCTGGTAAAAAGAATCCTTTAATGGATTTGGTTAAGGTCTTATCTGATATTTTCGTGCCATTGATTCCAGCGTTGGTGGCTGGTGGTTTATTGATGGCCTTGAACAACATTTTAACGCAGCCCAATATGTTTGGCCCAAAATCATTGGTAGGCATGTATCCCAGCATTACGGGAGTGTCTGAGATGGTCAACTTGATGGCTTCAGCGCCATTTGCATTTTTACCAATTTTGATTGGTATCACAGCGACACGCCGATTTGGTGGTAATGAAATTCTTGGTGCCGCTGCCGGCATGATGTTGGTGATGCCAAGTCTGGTTAATGGTTATAATGTTGCTGAAGCAGTTGCGACAGGAAAAATGCCAACTTGGGATTTGTTTGGTTTATCCGTCGCACAGGCAGGTTATCAAGGACAAGTGTTGCCAGTGATTGGTGTTGCTTTCATTCTGGCTACATTGGAAAAGTTTTTCCATAAGCACTTGAAAGGCGCAATTGATTTTACATTCACGCCAATGTTAGCCTTAATTATTACAGGATTTATCACTTTTATTGTGCTTGGTCCAGTTTTACGGACAGTATCTAACGGTATTACAGACGGGTTGACGTGGTTAGTGACAACATTTGGCTTTATTGGCTATGGTGTCTTTGGTTCATTCTACTCAGCTATCGTGATTACAGGACTTCATCAGAGTTTCCCAGCAATTGAGACGCAGTTGTTGGCCAACGTTGCAAAAACGGGTGGCGACTTTATTTTCCCAATTGCTACTGTGGCAAACGTCGCGCAAGGCGCTGCTACATTTGCCATTTACTTCTTGAGTAAAGGAAATGAAAAAGTTCGTGCGTTGTCTTCATCAGCAGGTGCTTCGGCAATGCTTGGTATTACTGAACCTGCGATGTTTGGTGTCAATTTGAAGTATAAGTTCCCATTCTTTATTGCGTTAGGATCGTCAGGAATTGCGGCTTTGGTTATGGGATTATTCCACGTGATGTCATCATCACTTGGTCCTGCCGGCTTGATTGGTTTTATTGCTATTCCAGCTAATAAATGGGTTGGTTTCTTCTTAGCAGTAGCAGTTGCTTTCATTGTCTCGTTTGTTGTGACATTAACGTATGGTAAGTCACACATGCCAAATCAAAATAATGATGCATCACAAGCAACCACAGATGTTTCAGCTGATGCTTCAACTGTTGATGGTTTTGAAATTAGTGCCCCAGTTTCTGGTCAATTAGTTGATTTGGCGACTGTCAATGATCCTGTTTTTGCCGGTGGTATGATGGGTAAAGGTGCTGCGATTGAACCAGCTGATGGGACAATAGTCGCACCGGCAGATGGTACAATTACTGTTGCTTATGCCACCAAACACGCCTATGGCTTAACCACAGCAGATGGGGTTGAAATTTTAATTCATATTGGTATCGATACCGTTAATTTAGATGGTAAAGGCTTTGAGAGCTTTGTCAAACAAGGACAAACTGTCTCGAAAGGTGATAAACTAGGAACGTTTGATGCAGCTATTATTAAAGACGCTGGCTATCCCGTAACGACAATGGTCTTAGTGACAAACACAAATAATTTTGAGCAGGTAATCGTTGATGCACCATATGGAAATCAAGTGATTACGACAGATGATATTTTGACAATCGTACCTAAGGCACAATAACAAAAGGAAGGTTTCAATGTTAGTAAAGAACGATACAATTTCCCGAGAGGAATTTCATTTATATCCAACACAGGGATTACTAAATGATCCCAATGGCTTGGTTTATTTCAAAGGAAAATATCATGTTTTCTTTCAATGGAATCCAAAGGCTTGTAATCACAAGTATAAAGAGTGGGGACACTTTGTTTCTAAAGATTTAATCACTTGGGAACGTGTTGAGACAGCCTTGAAGCCGTCATTGGCTGAAGATGCTGCTGGCATCTATTCTGGTACAGCATTTGTTAAAGATAATCGGTTGTATGTTTTTTATACCGGTAATGTACGTGACGAAGCTGGGCATAGTGTCGCCTCACATCAAATGTGGGCGGTGAGTGATGACGGGCTTAATTTCACTAGGTTAGGTCAATTGTTTCCTCATCCTGAAGGATTTACAAAAGATGTACGTGATCCAATGGTTTGGCAAGGTCAAAATGGACACTTTTTCATGATATTAGGTGCACGTCCTGATAATAATATTGGTGACATTATTGTTTACGAATCAACTAATTTTGAAAACTGGCAATTTAGAGGCTCATTGATTACCGGTGAATTAACTGAGGTGCGTGGTTACATGCTTGAGTGTCCTGATTTAATTGAAGTTGATGGCAAACAAGTGCTCATGTTCTCGCCACAGGGTCTTGCGCCGGATAAAATTAATCACCGGTACGAAAATATTCATAACACTGGTTATGTGGTGGGACATTTTGATGAAAAAACGGCTCATTTCACACCTGAAACATCATTTGAAGAAGTCGATCGTGGATTTGAGTTTTATGCGCCCCAAACATTAAGCGCCCCAGATGGCCGCCGTATTATGTGGGGATGGGCAGGAATGATGACCCCAGAGCGTGAAAGCAAGGTGCCGACTATCGCAGAGGACAACTGGGTTCATGTCTTGTCATTACCAAGAGTTTTGCACGTTACTGATGACAACAAATTAACCCAAGCACCAATCGCTGAATTAGTGCAGCCGATATCTGTAAAGCCAGAAGACGTTAGTGGTGTGGGCGCATACGCGTTGCACACACAAGCTGACTGGCTGATAAATTTCGGCGATGATTTAACCTTATCACGTCAAGAAAATCGATTAACCATGACGCGTAAGCAATGGGAAAGTGACCAATATGAAAGTCGTGAAGTGACCGGTAATTTGGATGAAGTGCTGTTGGTAGTTGATAAAGATATTATTGAGGTTTACACGGATAACGATCAACTAACGTTAACGGCGCGATATTTTTGAAGGTTAGCATTATTGATAAAAGGACATCAGCTCGAATGAGAACTGATGTCCTTTTTAACTATACAATGTGTACAAGAATATCTTGACATTTTATGAAACCGATTACATAATTGTAGTTGAGTTGATATTATATGTCATAAAATATCATTATTGGTGATATTTTAATGAGAGAACAGGAGAAACATTATGTTATTTTTGGTGAGTGCATACGAGGAAGGCTTTCGAGTTGGCGAATTAATGCGTTATTTTTTGTTTGCTGTTGTTTTAGTGACAATGGTGATGCTGGGAATCAGGGCATGGCGTAATCGTCACAATAAGTAATGGCTATCAGGGAGAAAACACATGACACATACTATGCAACAGATAACAATGATGGACATACCCAATAATATTGACAAAAAATTAACATTTATTGATTTTAATATAGATGGTGAATTATTTCCGCAACAGCCACAATCAAATAGCTTATTTTCAAAAGTGTTAGCTTCTAATCCATTTCCAATCGGAGTACTTGAATTGAAAAATGATGAGATTAAGATTGGCGATGAAACCAAGCATGTTTTTGCAACTTTTTCAACCGATCAGATTACATTTTTAGAAATAGGTATTTACCGTTCTGCAGTTCGGAATGCGCCTTTGGCACTGTTATCTTCTCGTTATACGCTTTATGTTCACTTAGTAGCCAATGAAAAACCATTTTTTATGTTAAATGATGATATTCAAGCGTTGGGCAAATTTATGTCAACCCTAAATTTTAAAAAATTTCATCTCGTTGATGAAATGAGTTTAATGACACATTTGGCACAATTAGGTGAATTAGACAATCAGTTATTTGAAGAGTTGGCCAAACGGACGAAATTTTTCATGCCGTTACAAATCATTGGTAGCAATGCGCGCGTGTAAGTTTTGGTCAAAGCAGGCTACTGATGTCGGCTTTTTATGTTTCTTCTCGACCCTGTTGGGAGAAGAAATGCTTTGTTATGACATTTTGATAATTCTTTATTTGTAGTGTGAGGGGATGATAATGTTTTGAATAGTCTGGTGGTAATCATTGTTTTCTGACGATAGATGTTTGATGAGTATTTCCGCAGCAGAAGCCCCCATCAAATAGGGTGATTGCTGAATGAATTTGAAATTCGGTGCAAGATAACGGGGCATCGCAGTATCGATGAAGCCAGTTATATTTTGCGTCTGATGCGCTTGCGTTAAAAAAGAAGGGTGTGTCAATAACTGAATCAATAAGCGTTCCTTCAAAACCACTAGTAAATTTTTGGGATTGTTTAGATCAACTGTTTCTGATAGCTTATTCACATCAAAATGCTCGGACTGCGTTTCAATGACATTAACTTGATCAAACACGGTTTTAATACCTGCAACACGTGCTACCCGTGTCGACAGTTTTTTCACCGGTTCGGTAATCACAGTCACACTAGAAAAAGAATCAGGAGAAAGTTGGGACATAGCATACTTTGCAATTTCAAAGTTATTGGTTGTTACCGAGCTCATTTCTAAATCAGCAAACTCACGATCAATTAGGACAATTGGCATATTATTGTTCAAAAATTTACGAATTACTGCACTATCTGTTGTCAGTGGTTGTAAAATAATCCCAGCAAAATTTTGATTATAGACGGACTCTAAATGTGCTTTTTCTGTTTTTAGATTGGAATCAGAATCCAGCAAGACACCGATATATCCAAAAGCACTTAAAATTGAAACAATCCCTTTAAAATATTCAGACGAAAAATACTCATCGATGTTAGAGGCAACAACAGCGACTAAGTTTGATCGTTTTTTTGCGAGTTGAACTGCAGCCGAATTTCTAATATAGTCAGTTTCAGTAATTATTTTTTTGATTTTTTGAGCCGTAGTTTCAGACATTTGGTTCAGTTGACCATTGAGGTATCGACTAACAGTTGCGATCGACACATTAGCCAGTTTGGCAATGTCGCTAATGGTCAGTTTTTGTTGATTTGTCATAAAAATAATCTCCGTTTAAAAAAAGCAATACACAAAACAATGTATTGCTTTTTTAAGTTTACCATAACGTTGTGATAAGTTTGAAAAGTATTATTCAAACTTAACGGAGCAGATAACCACCGTCGACTGGCAGTGTGACACCGGTTACATAGTCGGATGCATGGCTGGCCAAAAAGACAACTGTTCCCATTAATTCTTTAGGATTGGCCCAGTGACCTGCAGGAATGTGATTCAAAATTTCTTCATTTCGTGTTTTATCTTCTTGCAAAGCCTTGGTCATTGGTGTGTCAATATATCCGGGTGCAATGGCATTGACTTGAATATTATCCGGAGCCAAAGCATCTGCGTATGCTTTTGTTAAGCCAATCACACCGTGTTTGCTGGCTGTGTATGGGAAAATGAATTTACCAGCACGATATGATTGCATTGAACCGATATTGATTATTTTACCACCACCAGCTTTTGCCATTATCAACGCAGCAGCTTTTGAAATATGATACATTGCGTTGAGGTTCAAATTGATGACAGCGTCCCAATCATCGTCAGGAAATGCTTGCCACTCGTGTCGTATTTGAAGACCAGCGTTGTTAACTAAAATATCTAACTTACTACCGTGATCATTAACAAAATTTGTCACAGCATCCCCAACATTTTTGCTTGTAATATCCAGTTTTAGGAAGTGGACAGTCTGACCATTCGATTCAACCACTTTTTTTGTTTCAGACCAACCATTTTCACTGTGAGAAATGACTAAAATATTAGCGCCTACCGCACTCAGTGCCTCCGTATAATAACGACCTAATCCTGATGCACCACCAGTAACTAAGGCAGTTTTACCAGCAAGACTAAAAGTATCGAGTCCAAAATCTTTTGTGTGCATAACCATTCTCCTTTTTATTAAGTAGCAGTGAGTTATAGTTACGTAAACGCTTACGTAAACCTTATAAACAAATCATACTATGATGTTCGTTATTATTCAAGTAATTGATTTGGTCGAGTGTATCATTTGGTAGTGATCAAAAAAACTAACCCTGTAAGGGTTAGCTTTTGCTTGGCTTGATATGATGATTAAAACTTGTCAGCAAATGTCACAAACTTCTGGGCAGCGCCTGCCAAGAACGCTTTTGTGTCGTCATTTGTAATTTGACCAGTTTCATCAGCTAAATTGCCTGTGTTACCAATGTAAAGTTCTGGTTGTTGTAGAGTTGGCATATCTAAAAATACCAATGATTGACGTAAGACATGATGTGCTAAAACACCAGCTGTCCCACCAATTGATTGTGAGGCGACTAATGCAGGCTTTCCTGCCCAAGAATTTTGCCCCCAAGGTCGTGATGCAATATCCAATGCGTTTTTCAATGCAGCTGGAATGCTACGATTATGTTCTGGTGTGACAAAGATGAATGCGTCTTGTGCTGCCACTTGTTCTCTAAATGCTGTGTAAACTTCTGGTGAGTTTTCATCATAGTCCTGATTATAAATGGGTAGATTACTGATATTTAAATAAGTAACGTCTGCGTCCTCAGGAAGTCCAGCAACAAGTGCATCTGCGACACCTTTTGAATAAGAATTTTTGCGAATTGAACCAATTACGATACCAAATTTTGTCATGGGTGTTTACCTCTTTCTAGTTACTAAAAGTAAGTATAAAACTTGTAATATGATTTTGCAAGCATTTTCTGGTTATTTTCACGACAAAAGCAGTACAGGGACAGTAGTTGACTTTTTAATACAAACTAAATGACCACAAGTAACATATCAAACTATGACAATGTTATTGGTCTACCAATCATAAATACTGTTATAATATTGACAAATCGTAAATTAGTAAAGTATCCATAATTAAGAGGGGAATCACAAATGGATTTAGAAAAAAAGACTAAATGGTCGTCTGCGGGCGCACTAATTGCTTTGGGTATCGTTTATGGCGACATTGGTACGTCGCCATTGTATACGATGAATTCCATCTTGAATAGTGCAAGGAGTACTCAGCATTTAAATGAGTTTGTTATTGGTTCGGTTTCTTTGGTGTTTTGGACACTGATGTTGATTACGACCATTAAATATGTTTTGATTGCATTGCGTGCTGATAATCATGGGGAGGGTGGCATTTTTGCGCTTTATAGTCGTGTTCAAAGTGTCAATAAAAAATGGCTGTTGATTCCAGCTTTAATTGGTGGATCAGCTTTGTTAGCAGACGGGACGCTGACGCCTGCCGTTACCGTAACAACAGCAATTGAAGGTTTAAAAGGGCAAGGCTTTGGCATTTTATCCTTTCCAAATGATCAATTTATTGTCATGGTTACCGTAACAGTTATTTTGGTGATTATTTTTACATTTCAGCGGGCAGGTACCAAGAAGATAGGTAATTTATTTGGGCCGGTTATGTTAGTGTGGTTCCTTTTTATTGGTTTCTTTGGCTTGATTAATATTTTTAGTGATTTATCGATCCTGAAAGCACTGTCGCCCGTTTATGCTATACAGGTACTTGTGAGTCCAGAAAATAAAACTGGTATTTTTATATTAGGAAGTGTTTTCTTGGCTACCACTGGTGCTGAGGCACTTTATTCAGATATGGGTCACGTTGGTAAGCACAATATCTATATTAGCTGGCCGTTTGTTTATACAATGTTGATTTTAAATTATATGGGACAAGGGGCGTGGATTATGACCCATAGCAGCCAAGCAAACCTTCTGAAGCAAGCCTCAAATCCGTTTTTTGAGATTTTGCCTCATTCTTGGCGGCTTGTCGGGGTTATATTAGCAACTTTAGCGGCAGTAATTGCATCGCAAGCGTTGATTTCTGGTGCCTATACTCTAGTTAGTGAGGCAATTAATCTCAAAGTAATCCCAAGACTAAGGACATTTTATCCTAGTGACGCTCGTGGTCAAATGTATATTGCCACTGTAAATTGGATTTTGTGTGTGATAGGCTTGATTATTGTATGGGTATTTCAAACTTCGCACAATATGGAGGCAGCTTATGGTCTGTCAATTACAATTACCATGTTGATGACAACAGTGCTACTATTTGAATTTGTGAGGAAGTATCAGTCAATCCTTGTGGCAAGCTTGTTTGCGATTGTGTTTGGCTTCATTGAAGTTGTCTTTTTGATTGCTAGTCTTGGTAAGTTTTTACACGGTGGATATGCCACCTTGATTATCATGTTGGCTATTTTGATAATGATGACCGTTTGGTTTTATGGTAATAAACGTCGTGAACAAATTGCCAAAAAAGATGATTATTTGTCTTTGCGAGATTATCGTAAACAGTTAGTCAACTTATCTGAAGATGAAAATGAGCCGCTATTTGCGACAAATCTTGTTTATATTGCTAACGTCCATCAAAATTACATGTTGAAGCGATCCGTTATTTACTCATTGATAGGATCCAAGCCCAAGCGTGCTGCTGTTTACTGGTTTGTCACCGTTCGTGAAGCAACGGATCCTTATGAAAAAAGTTACGAAGTTGATATGATGGGGACAACAAATATAGTGCATGTCACATTCAGGCTTGGTTTTAAAGTTGAGCCGCAAATTCATCTGTATATCAAACAAATTGCTAACGACTTAATTAAAAAAGAAGTTCTAAAACCTCAGTTTCCAAGATATGCGATTGATAAGCACGGTAGTGTGAGTGATTTTAAGTATGTTATTGCTAATCAATATTCAGCTGATTTATTGCGTTTACCAAACATTCATCCTTGGGATCGTTTCTTGATTGGTGGTCGCTTATGGTTGCAAGGCCACACTGTTAAACCAAGTAGCTTTTATGGGCTTGAGTTAAGTGATGTTATTGAAGAAACTGTACCATTATTTTTGGATAATAATAAAAAAGTCAAATTAATTCAAAGTGATTTGAAGAATGTCGTCAAAAAAGACAATGAGTGAATCAATTTAGTTCGTTGTAAACTGGATGTTAGTTCTACAATCTTCAAAAAAAAGAGTGACACGTTCAATGTGCCACTCTTTTTTAATAGAGATTACGATAAAAAACTGCTTTATCGGTCCACTTATTATTTTCTAACATGAAGCCTTTTCGAACTGTTTCAAATGAAAAGCCCAATTTTTTTAGTAAGTTTTGAGAAGGATAATTTTCCAATGCAACATGAGCTTCAATACGATGAAATCCTGCTGTGTCAGCAAGATAGGGCATGAGTGCAGATAACGCTTCAAAGGCAAAGCCTTGACGCCATAGTTGATTATGGATAAAGTAGCCTAATTCTCCCCACGCCATATTGGTTCTAGCTAGCGTTGCAACATCAATCATACCGATGTGATTGTGATTTTTATCAAAGATAGCCAAAATCAAAATATCGTCAGTTTCACGTAACCGATTATGCTTACCAACTAAGTCGGCAAACCAATCTGCTGTACAAATGCTCATGTCTAACTTGCCTTCATCATAAGGGCTTTGGGCAGGAAAGCGATTAGAAAAACCATTAAACCAACTTTCGTAGTCATCTATTTGCAATGGTTTAAGAATCAGTCGTTCTGTTACAATGGGTGTCATGCTTTGGATAATTTCTCCTGTGGTATGGGGTTATTTGTGATAAATGATAACTAACGGATGACATGAAAGGCAACAATTTGGTATATCATATATTACAATAGGTATAGTGAAAAACAATAACTATAATTTAACAATAATGTCGGCGAAATACAAGCTCGGCGTTTTGCAATAAGATGAAAAAAGTGGGAGTGCCATGGGTTTTAAAATATTTGTAGTCGAGGATAATCATGAAATTGTTAATTTATTAAAAAAATCATTATCAAGTTGGGGATTTTTAATTGAAGCGTGCCATGATTTCAATCATGTCAAAACAGAAGTGGACCAATTTTTGCCGCATTTAATTTTAATGGATATTAATTTACCGTATCATAATGGCTTTTTTTGGACACAAGCAATCCGAAAGGATAGTGTGGTTCCAATTATATTTTTATCCAGTCGTGATGACAACACAGACCAAATTTTGGCGATGAATTTTGGTGGTGATGACTATGTCACCAAGCCATTTAATATTGAATTGTTGATTGTCAAAATTAATGCGCTTTTGCGTCGTGAATATACGTTTGTGTCTGATCGAAGCGTTCTAAAATTTCAAGATTTTAGTTTAGATATTATTGATGATCAACTCAGAACGGGAACACGCTCAGTAACTTTGACTAGAAATGAAACCAAGTTGTTACACTTATTGTTTAGTCATCAATATCAAGTGGTGTCTCGCGAAGATATTATGTCAAATTTATGGGACAATGATATTTTTATTGATCGCAATACGTTGTCAGTGACTTTGGCACGTTTACGTCAAAAAACTGCAACAATCGGATTTGCAAAATTTTTGGTCACGGTTAAAGGGAAAGGGTTGTCGTTAAATGATTAAAAAATGTTTGCAATCAATTTGGTTATTTTTGCTGGATTATTGGTATTTTTACCTGCTTTTTGTTTTCATTTTTGGGGCTTTATTTTGGAGTGTTGTGATGCGCTCTCTAGATATTGATGCTGCAATTGATGCACTTTATGTGGGCTTGTATTTTTTATTTGGTATGACATTGTTATTGTTTTGGCGATGGTTCCAAACACGAAAAACTTTAAAAAATATTTTGTCAGATGATTGCTTGTCGGTCGATAATTTAAGCTTACCAGCGACTTCTTCCGTGGCTCATTTGTACCAAGATTTGCTCAAACAACAGGCACTTCAGCAGAAAAAAGCGTTAGCTACTCAGGCTAACACCATACAAGACATTCAAGATTATTATGCCATGTGGGCACATCAAATTAAAGTGCCATTGTCTGTGTTGGATTTGATGAATCAAACCGATACGATTGAAAAATATGAAACGAGTAACCAATTGCTCATTGTGAATCAATATTTGAATATGATGCTACAATTTATTCGTCTCAAGAATTTACATCAAGACTTGACATTCAAACCTATCCATTTGCAGGCAATTGTGCGTGATGTGATTAAAGCGTATAAATTGTTTTTCATCCGCCAAAATCTATCGGTTTCAATGGTGGGCGATGATTTTACAGTTGTGAGTGATCCTAAATGGGTGCAATTTGTTTTAGAACAAATTATTTTTAATGCGATTAAGTATACACCACAAGGTCGCATTCAAGTGATGTTTGTTAATCAGCATCAAGTAGTGATTGAAGATACTGGTATTGGCATTGCAGCCAGTGATTTGCCGAGATTATTTGACAAAGGTTATACGGGACTAAATGGTCGGCTTGAAAATAACAGTAGTGGTTTGGGGCTGTTCATGGTGAAGCAAATTTTAAGTGAGCTTGGACATGATATCAAAATTGCGTCGGTGGTGGGAAGCGGCACCACGGTAACAATTGATTTTAAGCAGACAAAAACACAACCTTACGAAACTGTAAGCTTTAGTGATGAGGTGTAAGGCAACTCACCTCTTTTTTCATTTAAAATGAATATAGACATAACAAAGGGGGAATTCATTTTATGACATTACTAAAAGTTGAGCATCTCAAAAAAGAGTATCGAGGTAAATTTAAAAACAATACGGTTACGGCATTGGCTGACGTCAATTTTGAAGTTGAAGCTGGTGAATTTATTGCAATCATGGGCGAGTCTGGTTCCGGAAAATCGACGCTATTAAATTGTATTGCAACATTAGACAAGCCAACAACAGGGACAATCATGCTTAATAACGAGGATTTGACTACCTTATCTGATAAAGCATTGGCAAGCTATCGACGTGATCACTTGGGCTTCGTTTTTCAAGATTTTAACTTACTAGATACAATGTCAGTCAGAGACAATATTTATTTACCACTCGTTTTGGCAAACAGAACAAAAAATAAAGCAGAAAAATTGCACCGATTATCGGAACAATTAGGTATTCAAGATTTGCTTAATAAATATCCATTTGAATTATCAGGCGGACAAATGCAGCGAGTGGCGATTGGCCGCGCTTTGATTACCAATCCTGATATTTTACTAGGTGACGAACCAACTGGGGCACTGGATTCAAAAAATGCGGCTGAAATTTTGTCGCTATTTAGGAAGTACAATGAAAGTAATCAGACAATTCTGATGGTGACGCATTCAGCGTTAGCGGCAAGCTGTGCTAAGCGCGTTTTATTTATCAAGGATGGGATGGTTTTTCATCAAATTTATCGTGGTAATCGTAATGATCAAGAAATGTTAATCACGATCAATGATGCCACAACGAATTTGTTTGGGGGAGCAATGTGACATGTTATATTGGAAATTAGCTTGGCAATCAATTGTCAAAAATAAGTTAGAATATTTACCATTTATGTTGGCTGGTACTGCTGCGGTGGCTTTGAACTTGGTCATTCAATTATTGATTTATTCAAAAGGTGTCCAAACACTAAGAGCGAGTAGCTCAGTCATAGAGTTGCTTATGTTTGGACAAATCGTTATTGGTCTGTTGTCTGTCATTTTTTTGCTATATACATACAGCTTTTTAAATAAACGCAAACAATCGGAATTTGGGCTATTCAGCATTTTAGGGATGCAAAAAAGAGATCTCATCAAAATTAGTTGGCGACAACAATTGATCAACTACATGATTGTCACAGTGATTGGGGTTGTGACTGGTGTGCTGTTTAGTAAACTATTATTATTGCTGTTTATTAAATTAGTTGGGGGCAATAACTTTCAACTCAACATTGCTTTAGGTGCAATCATTTTCGTCACGATATTCTTTGGCTTAGGATTTATGCTGCTGCTATTAAGTGATATTTTGGTGATTTGGCGGTTGAAAACAATATCGCTCCTTCAAGCGTCACAAAAGGGTGATCGTGAACCTAAAAGCCATTGGCTGTTATTTGGTTTGGGGATCGTACTGATGGGTTGGGGGTACTATATTTCACTAACTGTCGACTCCCCTTTAAAGGCAATGAGAATTTTTTTCTTAGCTGTAATCATGGTTGTAATAGCGACATATTTGCTATTTATTGTGGCATCTACTATTGTGCTAAAAACAATGAAAAAGCACACCAATTACTACTATCAAACAGATCATTTCATTACTGTTTCTAATATGTTGTTTCGGATGAGACAAAATGCCACCGGCTTGGCAAGTATTTCGTTGCTCACTACAATGGCATTAGTTGTGATTGTCACGACGGTATCAATGTTTGTAGGACAGCAAGATTATGTCAATAAACAATTTCCACGTGATGTTATGATGACTAACGTGGCTAATCAAAGCATATCGGAAAATAAGGTGAAACAAGCTGCTGCTGATAATAATGTGGTGCTCAGTAAAATGTATCACATGGAAATCAGTAATCCAATCACGGGTTATTTAACCAGCAGTGGTCATGCCATGCCGTTAAGTGGTACAACAGTTACAAGAGCTGATAATTTGTCAGACTTTCTATTTATGACAATCCAACAATTTAATCAGTTGACAAATCAACATGGTGGGACATTAGCGGCAAACGAAGTCTATGCTTATGATCGGCAAGGTACATTTAAGAATAATACGATCAAATTCTTGAATCAAAGCTATCATGTCAAAAAACATTTATCTAAAATCGATGGCGTGCCAAGTATGCAAGCTAGCATGACTCACTCAATGATTATTGTGATACCGTCTAAGACTGTGACAGACAAAATTGGTTCAGCATTCAATGATTTGGGTGAGAATAAACAATCTATTTCGTATACTAACCAACTTTTGTTTGATATCAAAGGCTCAGACAAGCAAAAAGACAAGTTCTTAAAAACATTTAAGGGTGAACAAAATATTATTGTTGACAGTAAATCAGAAACTATGTCAGTGCTAAAAAGTTTCTATGGGGGATTCTTCTTTATTGGTTTGATTTTTTCAATCAGCTTTATTATGGCAACAGGACTCATTATTTACTATAAGCAGATTTCCGAGGGACGTTCAGATAAGAAGCAGTTTGACATTTTGCAAAAAGTAGGTATGTCTCATAGTGAGGTGAAACGTACGGTCAAATCACAAGTTGTATGGGTATTTGGATTGCCGGTTGTGGTTGCCATTACACATTTATGTTTTGCAATGCCAATGATCAATAAAATTTTACAAATATTCGGGGTAACGATAGGACCAGTGGTGTATACAACAATGAGTCTTACAATTGCTGGGGTCGTGCTAATATATTTTGGTATCTACCTGAAGACATCAAAAACATACTTTAAACAAGTAGCACGAAAAAATTAAATCGTAATGAAACGCGCAATTTAAATTATTTTTCATTTTTAGTCATGATGAGGTTAACGCTGAATCGTGGCTTTTTATGTCTGCCAAAACATGCTAAAATCTAAGGCAAGCAAGCGGAGGATAAAAACGATGGTAGCACAAAAAGTGGTCTTGATTACGGGAGCTAGCAGTGGTATTGGGTATCAAACAGCTAAAAAATTAGCGACTCAACAGTTCAAAGTCTATGGTGCGGCTCGACGTGTAGACAGGCTGGCATCATTAGTTCAGTTAGGTGTCTCACCAATTTATATGGATATTACCGATGATGAGACGATTACTAAAGCAGTGGCGCACATTATTGAGGCGTCTGGACGAATTGATGTTTTAATCAACAATGCTGGGTACGGATCCTATGGTGCCATTGAAAACGTGCCCATTTCGGAGGCTAAAAAACAATTTGACACTAATTTATTTGGATTAGCCAAATTGACACAACTAGTCTTACCTTACATGAGAGCGCAACAATCTGGTCGCATTATCAATGTATCCTCGATGGCTGGTAGAATGACAACTTATATGGGTGCTTGGTATCATGCCACAAAATATGCACTAGAAGGATTTAGTGATGCGCTGAGAATGGAAGTAAAGCCTTTTGGTATTGATGTCGTGCTCATTGAACCCGGTGGTATTAAAACGAATTGGGGGATAATCGCGGCTGATAATCTTAAAAAAACGTCTCAAGGAACAGCTTACCAAGAACATGCTTTAGCGGCATCAGAACGTATGAGACAACTTTATTCATCAGATAAGTTAACTGCTCCAGAAGTGATAGCAGATACAATTGTGAAGTCTGTCATCAATAAACGAACAAAAACAAGATATTTAGTTGGTTACGGTGCCAAGGCATTAGTTGCATTACACACTATTTTGCCAACACGCGCGTTTGACAAGATCATTCAAAAGCTTGTTTGATAGTGTCATCAATATATTTTACAGATTAGTTGGCTGGTTTGGTGACATTCAAGTATTCTTCAAATCGAAAATTTTGTCCTAAACTAGCGGATGTTGTTGTGTATGATCGGAATTGATAAAGTAGAGGATTCCATTTTGTGACGTCGATGTGATTATTGTCATGTAGAATTGAAGTATCAACGAAAATGCTTTTAATTTTGCAAATAACAATGGCAAAATCATCCTGAGGTGCAATATTTTTAATGATTACTTCAATTCGAATTGGGCATTCACGTATAGCAGCTGTTTTGACAGTTGCGCTGGGGATTTTGGAAAAACCACCAAGCTGGAATTTGTCAGAACAGTATTGATAACCCATCATTTTTTTATTACGATCAATATGTGATTTTCCAGTTGTTCTTGCGATACGCTCGATATTGGACCAAATTTTACTATCGGCAATGTTGATAGTTGCTTCTTTCGTTGTGAGCATGTTTTGATAAGCTTGCCCCTCTAAACTTACACCAAGTACAACATGATTATTTAGTGTCCAAGAGGAACTGATAGGCGAAATATTGTCTGTGCCGTCAATACTTTGTGTTGCTAAAAGTGTGACTGGGAAACCATAGTAGAGGCTGTCTTTGTGAATTTGTTTGAACATTTTGATGTCATCCTTTTCGATATGATACAGTTATTTTATATGAAAGATTGTTCGATGCGCATCGATATGTTTTTGAAAGGAATTTTATGACAGAACAAGGTTTACCAAATATGATTGATATAACTAAATTACTTGCTGATCAATCTAGTTTAACGATTCTAACATTTCTCATGGATGGCCGATTTCACACAGTTCATGAAATCGCCAAAGTTGCCACGATAAAGGATCAAACAGCTTCCTATCATTTAAAAAGATTTTATAATGAGGGGTGGTTGGATTATTATAAACGCGGTAAGTTCGTTTATTACCAGTTGAGTAGTCTAGATATTGCGCATTTAATTGAACAATTAATGGTGATTAGCCCTAAAAAACCAACACAGTCATATCATCAAAGGGTAGCTCTTAATAAAATTGCTTATTGCAGAAGTTGTTATAATCATATGGCAGGCAAGGTGGGGGTTGATTGTTATGACTACTTAATCAATTCCGGTTTTCTGGTAGGATATCAAAACGAATTGCAATTAACGAGTGAAGGGCAAGAATTGTTTAAATCATTAGGCATTGATATTTCAAAAGAAAAAAAAGACGCTAATTTTATTAAACCATGTTTGGATTGGACAGAACGCCGTTTTCACTTATCTGGTCGACTGGGAAGGCTGCTTTTGGACAAATGTTTAGCAGAAGGATTAGTGAAGAGAAATAGCGAAGATCGTCATCTAACTGTTACAAGTAAAGGTGAAATGATGTGGGATGAATTAAACAAAAATAGACGCGTTTCTTGTGATTTTGTTGAATAAAAAACAACCTGCTAACAATTCCGAAAGTTAAAGTAACTTTTGGGGACTGAAATTATTGGCAGGTTGTTTTTTAATTGATTCGATACCTTCTACTATGAAAAAGGATCAGACTGACTATCTCTAATTCGAACATATTCAATGTCGTGAGCGACATTGTCAGCGAAATCACGTGTTGTGACATGCTCTAGAAAAGCAAAGCTCATATCAATACCAGCTGAAACGCCAGATGAGGTGTAAAATTTATCATCCATTGTCCAACGCGCATGTCGCTGCCATAAAATTTTAGAATTTAAACTGGTTACCCAATTAAACGCTAATTTATTTGACGTTGCGCGTTTGTGATCAAGCGTGGTTGTCATTGCCAACAATGCTGAGCCTGTGCAAATGGACAAGCAGTAGGTTGACTTATCTATTAAAATTTTAAGTTTTTCAATAAAATTTTTGTCATTGACTAAGAGTCTCGTGCCAGGTCCACCAGGAATTAAAAGAACACCGCTCGTGTCAATTTCTTCATCAGATAATAGGTCGACAATAGGCAAACGATAACTGGTAATCGCCCGCTTATTCGACAAAGTAAAATATTGAACGTTAAATTGTTCCGCATGTAGAAAAACCTCCGCCGGACCAAAAACATCTAGGGGTTCGAATTCGTCAAATAATAAAATATTGATATCCATCATGAGTCTCCTGCTAATATTTCGCTTAAGTTAGAAAAACAAAAAAGATGAGAATTGCCGTTAAAATGAGACGGAAAATATGATGTTGAAAGTGAAAACTTTTATTTTTGAGACCATTTGTGATAGCAGTGAGTTGAAATACGACTAACACAATGACAGCTGTGCTTTTGAACCAATCAATTGTTTGAAAACAGGCAATCAATAAGATAATGGCACAAATGATGTTGAGCAAATTAGGGATGCGTGCTGAAGAGTTGATTTCTTTCATTGACGCAAAAGCCATCAAAAATGCGTACAGGCAAATAATCACTTTTACTAAAATTGTTAAGAACAAGGTTTGTCTCACTTTCTATATGCTATTATAATTGTAATCTAAATTATAACGCACTTAATCTTACTTTTATACAAAGAGTTCTTTTTTTGCACTAACGACATATTGGTGTTGACTATTTATATAGATGGAAAAATGAAATTAAGATATTAGATGAGTTGGATAAAAATAGGATCACTCATTGCCACTTGCAATAGTAGATGATTTGATTGATAATGATATTCAAATATTGTTATGAGTGCTAGTTTAAGCGCTTTGTTTAAAAAAGTTAGTTAAAGAGGTTTGCATTGCAATGAGTGAAGAAAAAACGACAGTTTATTTTGTACGACACGCGCGGCCAGATTATAGTTGTGAAGATGATAGAAATATGCCACTGACAGCTGAAGGCAAAGCAGACGCTGTTATTGTGGCAGAAGTATTGAAGAATGTTTCTTTTGACATGTGTATTTCTAGTCCTTATGTGCGTACGCAAGCAACAATAAAGCCAACATGTGACCAAAAAAAGTTGACATTAAGAACAGATGAAAGATTAAAAGAAAGGGTAAGGGGAAAACTAGGAAATCAAGGGGATGAACTGCAGCGACGGCGTTGGTTGGATTTTGACTTTCATGAACCACAGGGTGAATCAATGAACAGTCTACAAAAACGCAACATAAGTGCATTGACTAACATATTATCGCGGTACACAGGACAGACGATATTATTTTCAACTCACGGGGCAGCATTAAGT
This sequence comes from Leuconostoc sp. UCMA20149, assembly GCF_030400235.1. Taxonomy (NCBI): domain Bacteria; kingdom Bacillati; phylum Bacillota; class Bacilli; order Lactobacillales; family Lactobacillaceae; genus Leuconostoc; species Leuconostoc sp. UCMA20149. The sequence continues at coordinate 49,550 of NZ_VJYC01000006.1, read as the reverse complement.
GCGATTCTAAATTTTTACGATGATACTTTTGGTTATCAAAATTTTAAGCGATTGGAGATGTTCACGCCGTATATTTTAAAAGTGACGTTTGGGATGAATCAAAATTTAATTGATCAAAGCGAAATTTTAATAATCGATAAATCGGAAGGCTTAGCTTAGAGCGGCGGGATGAACTCTCAAAAAGAGACCATAAGGCAGGTCTTTTTTTTTGTGCAAAAATATTTACAAAACGCCTTCTTGTAAGCCTATTATGTTGTCAACTAAACTATTTTTCTACAATTTTATCAAAAATAGAATATTATGTTACAAAAAATGATAGATGATTAAAATCATAAATGATAACATTGTTGAATAGTCTTGAAGGGGCTATAAAAAATTTTTTCTCAGGGGGAGATATTATGAACTTCAAAAAAATATTGATTGCATTAGCAATCGCTTGGGCTGTAACAGGTAGTCTGGTTTTGCCAGTGTTTGCATCTGATGATTTATACGGATTTCAGATGAAATTAGGTACGTATCAAGAGGAGGCTTCAACTGGATATCACTATCGTCAAACAGCGTCGAACGCAAATCCTTGGAAAGTAGGTGTCTATACTTCAGCGGAAGGAAATGGATCGTATTATAGAGCCTATTTGATGGGGCAAAAAAATCGTGCAGCAGCCTCACCATTTGCAACTGTGTATACTGGACCTGGCTATCCGTATGTTTATACAACTGCAAAGTCAAATGCCAATCAAACGAATGTCAGATTGGTGATGTTCAATCCGGAATGGACAAATAAAATCGCGCCTTATATCACCGGTGCTTGGGATGAAGAGACTTGGTAATTAAGTCATGCTAAGTTATAGTCTAAATCGTATTATACAAACGAAACAATTTTTAACTGTAATGTTCATTATGTGTATTATCACTATTTTAGATGCCATTCAGCATGTCATAATGTTGAATGGGTTTTCATTAGCCAAATCTATGTGGTTAAACACCTTTATGGCAAGTAGTCTAGGTGGTATGTATGGGCATCTGTTAACTACTTTTCTGCTTGGTTTATATCCTATTTGGTTGTTACTTGGGGGCGGGTTCGCGCTGTTGAAAGATTTTAAAACGGGACAATCATATAACGTTGTCAGTCGAGTAGGGGTTTCAAAGTATTTACACCATCAATTTATTGCAGCGGGACTAGCAGGTACCCTACTTTTTTCAGTGCCTTTATTATTGAATTTAATTGTAATTTGGATCATACAATTATTTCCTCTGAAAACATTTGATGGACAAATGAGTTTATTAATTGACAAGCCACGTATTCCTAATTTAGAAAAATATCACTTTGTGTGGTGGCAATTAGAAAACCCAGCATTAACATTTATGGTGTATCTGTTCGTGTTTTTGATATCAGTTTTTGTAACGACTATGTTTATGGCAGCCATTAGTTTAGTATTTGGCAATTTTTATCAAATTTTAACTCTAGTGAGTTTAGGCACTATATTATTGGGAAGCCAAGTATTCGACATTGGGAAGATGTTGCAATCTTTTGCCCAATTAATGACGTGGCAGAGTTGGTTATTGAGTTGGTCAGATCTCATCATAGTATTATTGATAGTTAATAGTTTGATTTTACTTTGGCGTTGTCATGGTGAGTTAGCATGATTGGCGAAAGAAAGTTTTGGTTTTCTACTTTTTCTCTGATCATTTTCATCACTTTTTTTTATCTTTTTAGTATGAGTTGGGAAGCGCTAAGTTATGATGATTGGTTGAGCTTGGAAGTTCTTAATGGGGGTAATTATTTTCAAAATTGGTCTTGGCAAGTGATATTGAGTATTGTCTTTTTACTTTACTGGGTTGTCAATTATGAAGTTCCGGTACAGCAGATGATACGCTTAGAAACATGTCAACAAGTTAGTCATATGCTGATGACAAGAATATTTGCCATTTCAGGTGTATTTGGTTTTATATATTGGTCAATACCTTTTTTCAGAATAATGATGTATGAGCCAACGTCGAAGCAGTTTGTCTTATTTTCGTTTTTTTGGAGTTGCCAAGTACTCATTTCGGTTTTTTGGGAAGTAGTAGTGATTCAACTAATATTGATTGTGCACACATATTTGCAGAAGAATATATTGTTCACGGGATTATCGCTGCTTATCGCTATTGTACTTTTACTGCATGTTTGGCCAATGAACCAATCGTTATTTTCTGACACACAAGTTACAGCAATGATTAGAAATAATAATTACCAATCCGGTTTAGTCAGATTTATCAGCACCGTTGTCTTAATGGCTGTGCTTTCAACGTTTTTTCGACTTGTTATCGAACAAAATATTTGGCGGCTGGAGTGTAAGAAATGAAAAAAAGTGCGTTTATTTGTATTGTAACAGTAGTTGTGATGTTGAATTTTCTTTTACAAAAAAATGATACCTTAGGCTATTTTGTGGAAGATGCTACGAGTTCGTTAGTAGTAAAAGTGACATGGTTCGGTTTGGTTTGTGCGCCATTATTGTACCTCGTTGGAACGATTGATAAATGGCAAAACGGTTCGTATCTCAACCAGCTTGTCAGAACTGATAAACTACACAGAATAGTGATATCCACCTATTTCATAAACTTATTCCACGTTTTGGGTATTGTGCTTATTGGTTTGTTAATCAATGCATTACTGACAGGTAATACTGGATCAATAGAAAACATTTTGAATTTAGTTGGTAGTTATATGTTCTATACATCGGTTTATATGGTCTTAGAATTACTGTTTAGCAGCACATCGGCCGTATTATCACTGTGTGCTCTCCTATTAATTGTGGCATTGGGCAAAAATAATCTGTCATTATTAGGTTCAATTACATTTCATCGCAACACGAGTATTTATCAGACTATTCTCACATTATTTATGACAATAACTATAATGACATTTTTTTTGAAAAAGTTGAATCAAAAAGATTTTTACGGTAAAGGAATTTAGATATGATTAAAGTTGAGCAAGCTACGAAAAAAATTGGTAACAACATCGTGTTAAAAGCTGTTAATTTGGATTTTCAAGAGGGAAAAATTTATGGTCTTCGTGGTCGAAATGGGGCTGGCAAAACGATGTTACTTAGAGCAATTGCTGGATTAATTAGATTGGATTCAGAACGGATTCTGATTAACAATCAGCAAATTAAGAAGGAGATTTCATTTCCAAAAAGTTTGGGTATTTTAATTGAAAATAATAATGTTTTACCAGACTTCACCTTAAAAAAAAATTTGCAATTATTGGCCAAAATTAAAAAAATTGCGACCGATGAGATGATTGACGACGCAATCTTAAGGGTAGGACTAAATCCGAATGACAAACGTAAAGTACGTCAATTTTCTTTGGGTATGAAGCAACGCGCTGCGATTGCGCAAGCTATTTTCGAAAAACCAGATTTAATATTATTAGATGAACCAACTAATGCCATTGATGTGGAAGGCGTAAGAGAAATGCGCAAGATATTCGACAATGAAAAAAGGCGAGGCGCTTGTATTATTTTGGCTAGTCATAATCCTGAAGATTTGAACGTTTTAGCTGATGAAATTATTGTCATGACAGAAGGGAGTGTGATTAATGAGAAGCAGTAAGAAATCTACCTTCTGCATATTTGTGAGTGTACTTCTTTTATTGCTAGGCACTATATTAGCAAACTATATTTATAGCAAAAACAATAAAAATGTCAGTAGAAAATATCTTCAAGAACACCAATCAAAAAAAGATAAACATAAAATTCATGGTAAAAATATAAAAAATCCTGCGCGATCATTTACATTAACGGGACCCATAAATGGTGGTAAGAGTTTGAAAGACCTGGGTTATATGCCAGGGTTTTACGACGTACATTTAACTGGTAAAAACACACAATTTTTATCATCAAATGGTCTATCCAACAGCAAGGATGAGTATGGCCGTTTGTTAAATAATACTGACCCAATAAATTTAGAAGACGGGACTAAAATAGAATTTACACCTGCTAAATTTGCCAAATTAAAGAGGCAAGGACAAAGTTATGTTGTTACAAATCCTGGTAATTATTTACCAGATATTCAGATACCAGCTGGCGAGTATCAAGTTACGTACCGAGGTAATTTAATTAGTCAAGAAGTTAGTGCGTCAGCTAAGGCAGGATCAGTATTATCACTGTCAGTGACAACTTATGAAGGAACAGTTATTCCAAAAAGTACACAGGAGGATAATTTTAATGTCACGCTATATGAAGCACAGGGAAAGGACTCAGGTAATGATAATGGGCTGCTGTCAGTACAAAAAAAACCGTTTAGTAACTGTGTCAATGATGAATGTTGTCGATAAAAATATTGCAATTTTGTTAACACCAATTACTAAAAGCAGCAATAGTAAGTAAGGGGATTTAAAAAAGTTTTGATCTAGCGGCATAAGCAAATTGTTGGTATTTGTTTTGTCGGAAGAATATACTGAAGTCAATCGATATATCTATCAGTCGATATCTCAAAGAAGTATCATGAAAGAGGTTGAAATGGCAAAAACGTATGATTATGATGTACTCTATATTGGTAGCGGGCATGGAACCTTTGATGGGGCTATTCCTCTCGCACAAACTGGCAAAAAAGTTGGCGTTATTGAGACAGATATGATCGGGGGCACATGTCCAAATTACGGTTGTAATGCAAAAATAGCTCTTGATCAACCTGTGGTTTTAAAAAGAGCTCTTGAGAACTTAAGTTCAATTACAGCAAACGATTTACAAATTGATTGGCAACAAAACTTTAAAAACAAATCACGTATTATTGACCCATTACCAGCCATGATAAGCAATTTATTAGTCAAATCTGGAGTCGAAATTATAAATGGCTATGGCAAATTTATTGACAAGCATACAATATCAGTTAATGGTGATATCAAAACTGCTGAAAAAATTGTTATTGCAACTGGCTTGCATCCACATCGATTAGCAGTTTCTGGTAAAGAGCTAGCGCATGATAGTCGTGACTTTATGTCTTTGGGTCAACTTCCGGAAAAAATCGCTATTATTGGTTCTGGTTATATTAGTATGGAATTTGCCACAATTGCTAACGCAGCTGGTTCGAAAGTAACTGTTTTAATGCATGGTAATCGAGCTTTGAGACAGTTTTATTCACCATATGTGCGACAGGTGATTAATGATTTAGAAAAAAGAGGGGTCTCTTTTATTCAAAATGCTAATGTCTCATCATTTTCCCAAAGTGGTCAATCGCAAGTGGTTCACTATGCTAATGACCAAGAATTAAAAGTCAATTATATCCTTGACGCTAGTGGTCGTGTGCCTAATGTCAACAATATCGGATTGGATGAAATAGGCGTAAAGTATAATGAAAATGGTATTGAAGTTAATGGTTTTTTACAAACGACTGTTGACAATATATATGCTTCTGGAGATGTTATTGATAAAGTCCAGCCTAAATTGACGCCAACGGCTATTTTCGAATCGACTTATCTTTTTAATCTGTTTTCGGACAAAATTAGTTCAGAAATAAAGTACACGGTAATTCCGTCTGTTGTGTTTACATCACCAAGAATTGCAAAAGCAGGCGTTGAAATTGATTCAAAACAGTCCAAAAATTATGAAATTCAGAAAAATGATTTGAAAGATGACTGGTATCGTCAAGTTGCTAATGATCAACTGGCTCAAAACGCGCTTGTCTTTGATCAACAACATCATTTAGTTGGGGTGACAGAAATTAGTGAAGTAGCAGAAAATTCTGTTAATACTTTTTTGCCGGCAATTGAATTTAAATTTTCGACGTCAGAAATTAATCGACTCGTGCATCTCTTTCCTTCAATCAGCGCAGCGAGTTGGGGACAAATTTAGCATATTTTACATGATTGTTTTGTGAGATAAAAATGATATGTTCTCGGAGAATAAGGACATGATAACACAAGCAGATGATTTAGTTTGGCAGCAAATTTATAATCTAATTCTTAATCCAAGAACAAGAGAATGGGAACGACAAGTTCTTGTTGAGACGAAAGATAACGTTAATGGTTTTTCACTCAACACTCAGTTAGATCAACTGAAGTCTGAATTAAAACCTTTGGCAGTGCGACGTAATTTGACACCAGATGTGATGGATTTTTATTTAAGCATAACAGGTGAAAAACAAATAGATACTCGTGATAAAATGAGCCGCCATTACCAAGCTGATTTACCCTATCAAGAACGTGCTATTTTTGCCGGTGGGTGTTTTTGGTGTATGGTCGAACCCTTTGACAAATTGCCAGGTATTATTGACGTCATTTCAGGTTATACCGGTGGATTGATTGCTCATCCATCTTATGATGAAGTGTTTTCACAAATAACTGGTCATATAGAATCGGTTGAAATAATATTTGATTCGCGTCAAATAACCTATCAACAATTGTTGGCAATTTATTGGTCTCTGATTGACCCGACAGACGAATATGGTCAGTTCGATGATCGTGGAGAAAGTTATAAACCCGTTATTTTTGTTACAAACAATGTTCAACTCTCGTTAGCCAAAAAATCAAAAACAGATATGATTAATTCTCAGTTGTTCAAGAAACCAATTGTTGTTGACATACGAGAGGTATTAAAATTTTGGCCCGCTGAAAACTATCATCAGGATTTTTACAAAAAGAATGTTAGTCGTTATCGAGCCATTAAGAGATCAAGAAAGATTTTTTTGAAACTTTTACAAACAAAAAAGGCTATGCATCGTATTTTTACAATACGTGAATAGTCTTTTTACTTGCAACTCGACAACTTATAAGTTTAACTAATTTGTCAATGATTTAATCAAATTAATTAACTGACAATAGATTTCTTTAACAACAATACATTAGCGACTGGAAGCATGCTTTTCAATTTAGTCATTCACGTGATTACTGATTTGGGTCAATAAATTGATGATTGTTGACATGTGCGTTCCACAGTTCTCGAGCAGCTTCAGCCCCCATACCATGAGTCCGTGTATTAAGATATTTAATGTATCCTTGATAACTAGTTCCACCAATTCTTGGCATGTTATTGCCTACAACGCCAAGTAAAATTATGACTAAAACGTTACCAACTACCAGTATAATATTTTTTAAAAAGGGGAAGCGTTTGGTGTTTTTGATCCAAAAATAGGTAATTAATGCGTCAGCAATTAGCATGATAAAAATGCCACCTAAAAGTAACGAAGCAAGGTAGGGATGGGCATAATCATGCCAAGTTGATGAAAATAGTTTCTTACCAATAACCTTGATAAGTAATGCTTGATTAACTGATTCAGACATTATAACCTCCAATAGGTCCTTTAAAGTTCTCAAGATGACTTAATATGTTTGAATTGACGTACGCTGCCAATGACAAATACGAGAATACCGGCCCAGATAAATATAAATACAATGGCTTGATTTATTTGGAAACGCTCATGAAGGACAAAAATGGCCATCAATAGTTGAATGGTAGGATTAAGGTACTGAATAAATCCAAGTGTGATGAAGTCGGTATTTTTATTTGCGATAGCAAATAGTAGCAAAGGTATTACAGTGATGATGCCACTGCTTAGAAGCATTACAGTCACAAAGGGACCGTTTTGGGTCAAAGTGTGTGGGGATACCCATAAATAAATAATAGCAATTGGCGCCACACAGAATGTTTCAAGTGCCAATGAAATCGTTGCTGGAAGCGGCACTTGTTTTTTTATTAAACCATAAAAGCAAAAAGAAGCTGCCATTAATAACGTGTTGATCGGTAAACTGCCTGTCAAATATGTGAGTGATAGCACACCAATGATGACTAGTACCAAAGCAAGGGCTTGGTATCTCAATAGTTTTTCATGCAAAATGATAACGGCTACAGCAACATTCATTAGTGGCATGATATAGTAACCTAAACTAGCTTCGGTGGCTTGATGATGTGTGACCATATAAATATAAATAAACCAGTTGATGGCTATTAAAAAGGAACTTAAAATAATATAATATATTTTTCGATTATGGATTAACTGTAAAACTTCTTGCCAAAGTAATGACCAATTACGTTGCATTGTTAGCACAACAGCAATTGTAACGATTGAAAAAACGACACGATAAGCGAGTGTGTCCATTGCAGGGACCGCATTTAATAGTTCCCAAAAAACACCGAGGGCGCCCCACAATATATAGGCTGACACGGCTGAAATGATACCAACTTGTTTATTCTCCATTATTCACTCCTAAACCTTGATGATGTGTTAAAAATATAATACCATTTTCGACGTTTATTAATCGCGTTATATTTATAAAACAATTTTGATCACATCATTATTTTACTTATTCATTGATGAGGATTACAATAATTTTAAAAGGAGCTCATATGTCAATCTTTGATGATATTCTTGCGGATGATTTGAACAAACATTTTACTAATCGGGGATGGTATCCAATTTATTCGGCGCCCCATCAGGCAAAAATATTGATTATTGGTCAGGCCCCTGGCATGAAAGCACAAACGTCAGGTATTATGTGGCATGATCAATCTGGAGAACGGTTAAGATCTTGGTTAGGCGTAGATGAAAATCAATTTTATCACTCTGGGCAATTTGGTGTTTTGCCAATGGACTTTTATTATCCAGGTAAGGGTAAGTCAGGTGATTTGGCGCCAAGAAAAGGTATTGCTGATAAGTGGCACCCTGTTATTTTGCAAGAAATGCCAAACATTCAAATGACGCTACTGGTTGGCTCTTTTGCGCAAAAATATTATTTAAAATTACCCCGTAATATCAAAACAACTGAGGTAGTCCAGCATTTTGACACTTATTTACCAACTTTTTTCCCAATTGTTCATCCATCACCGAGAAATAATATTTGGCTTTCTCGACATCCGTGGTTTGAAAAAGATGTTACACCTATGTTACGTGCTAAAGTGGCATCTATTTTGGAACAGTGAAGTGAAATTTTGACTTTAAGATAAGCCATATTTTATTAAATTATAATAATAATATGATAAAATCACTAACAAGGAGAAACTAGCGATGAGTACCCAAAAAGAGAATATGTTAGCCGGAAAATTGTATAAAGTGGATGAAGAACTGGCTACATTAATGGCTGAGAATAAGAAGAAAATAGCACAGTTTAATCGCGCAACGAGCGAGGATGAGCAAAGTCGATTAATTCAAACGATAATTCCTAATGCAGGGCACTCAATTCATATAGAACCACCATTTCATTGTGATTATGGTTGCCACGTGCATTTAGGAAACAATTTTTATGCCAATTATGATTGTATTATGCTAGATGTAAATGAGATTCATATTGGTAACAATGTGCTTCTTGGGCCGCGAGTTGGTATATATACAGCTGGACATCCCATTAGTTCAAAAGTCAGAAATAGTGGTTTAGAGTTCGGGACAAGTATTGTTATCGGCGACGATGTATGGGTCGGTGGGAATACTATCATTAATCCTGGTGTAACCATTGGTAGCAATACTGTGATTGGATCAGGATCTGTAGTCACTAGGGACATACCAGCCAATGTTATTGCAGCTGGCAATCCTTGCCGCGTGATCAGAAAAATTACGACGCAAGATGAGTTAAAATGGCAAAACCAAGCAATAGCGGTTAATCAAGTAAAATAATCTTTTTATTTGATTGACTAGCTAACGAGAGGTAATTTAAATAATGGGTAAAACTAAAATTTTTACAGTGTTGGGAAAGCTAACCGCTGGTGCACTAATACCTGAAGCTTTAAATCAAGGCGCAAAGATCTTGAATAGAGAACTGGAAAAAAGACAAAATTATGTTAAAATTCCAGATGTTACTGGGTTGCCAGTTGAAGAAGCCGCAATGGTTTTAGAAAAGTACGGGTTTCAACATTCATTAATAAAAGCGACGGCTAGTCCGCAATTTTCAAACAGTACGGACAATCAAGTTATCAAGTTAGTCCCTAGAGCAAAATCTAATGTACCAGCTACAACTTTTTTGAAAGTTTATTATGTTGATTCTGCTACCATTTCAGAAAGTGTTATTTTAGCTAACAAAATACGTGAAATGAAAGCGATCAAAAAAGAAAAAAATCATAAAAATATGCAAAAGATTGTCCAACAAACAACGAAAGTAACTGAAAAGTTGACAAAAAAGCGTCATGTTAGTAAATGATGCTTAGATGAAAAGAAAGAGATGGCTACTGTGACCATCTCTTTCTTTTAGATAAAAAAATTTTTTGATCGAGCGTCATTGACTAATGCATTAAGTTTAAGCATATTTAACAAAAATCCAACCGCCTAGAATAAAGAAAATCAGCAATGAGCCCGATCCTAACTGGACACTACCGGTAAGTGCAGCAATGCCACCAAATACAAGTGGACCTAGGACTGCTGAAAACTTACCAAAAATATTATAAAAACCGAAAAATTCGCCTGAATATTCTTGAGGAATAATTTTCCCAAAATAGGAGCGACTGATTGCTTGAATGCCACCTTGGGCGGAGCCGATTAGAAATGCCATTATCCAAAATCCCCAAGCTTGTGTGATAAAAAGCGATAGCAGGCAGATGATTGAATAGATACTAATGCCGACTAAAATCATGAAACGTTCAGTAAAATATTTAGTTAAACGACCAAAAATAATAGAGGCAGGAAAGGCAACTAGCTGTACAAATAACAAGATTGTTAGCAATTCAGTCATTTTAATGCCCAGCGAAACTGCGAATAAAGAAGCTTCAGTAATTATTGTATTGACACCGTCTATATAAAAGAAATACGCCGCCAAGAAACCGACGATTTTTGGATACTGGGCTAAATGTTTTAGGGTGTTCACTAAGCGCCTAAAGACTTGTTTCAACGGGTTGTGTGGTACTGGAATAGCGTTTCTTTGTTTGACAGTTAGTAACATAGGTATTGAAAAAAGCGCCCACCACAATCCTGAGAGTATAAATGCCAATATAATTGATTGGTGGGTTGTCATCAACCCTCGTACCAAATAAAACAAAATAAATGGGATAACGCCACCCAAGTAACCTAGCGCAAATCCCCAGCTAGAAACTGTTGGCATTTTATTTGGCGTTGTAATGTCTGTTAGAAAAGAATCATAATAAATATTAGCTACGCTGAAACCAATATTGGCTAACAAAAATAAAAACAGCAGTAGCCAAAAACCATCGTTGGGGACAAGCGCTAATGATAGGGTTGTCACGATACCCAGGACTGTGGCAATGAACCAAGATGGCTTTTTCCAACCTCTAAAGTCTGCTAATGCACCCAGAATTGGCGAACAAAATGCCACGATTAACGTTGAAAATGAATTGGCATAAGACCACCATGATGTTGTTTGTGCAGTTGAAAGGTTGATATTATGTCCTACACTTTCTAGCCACAATGGCAATACCGCAGTAACCACAATTAGACTAAACCCAGAATTAGCCCAATCATAGAGCATCCAACCTTTTTCTGCTGATGAAAATTTTTGTATTACTTTTGACATATCTTACCTCTTAAAACAAGGTTACCAAAATTTTTTTTAATTCATGTACAGAATACGTCAAGAATAGTAGATGTATTTTTACCTTGTGAGATTATTTTTTAGCATTACAAATTATTTTCAGTTATTCTTTGTCTGATATTTACTGGTAAATTATTAACAACCAATAAATACGATTGCTTAATCATGGCATCAATTTCTTGATCAGAGAGTTCTTCCGTATTAAGCTTCACTGAAATCCAGTGTCTTTTATTGACATGGTAACCAGCACTGATGTCAGCGTATAAATCACGCAGTTCTTCGTTTGAATCAGGGTTTCCTTTTAGTGTAATAATTGCTGTATCAGATAGTGTAGGTGACATCAAACCAAACATTTTACCCGCTAATTCAAAATAGATGATTTGCCAATCCTCTCGATAATAGACCTTAGCGTGTGGTAAATTTTGGCCAAAAGCTGTGAAATGCTTGATTCTGTCTCTGTGTCTATTGTTTGTCATTTTGTGTCGCCTTTCTGAAGTTAAGATAATTATATCAGAGCGTTTGTTGTCGAATAAATATTATGGTAGTCAACCGGCACCTCAAAATAACATTTTATAAAATTAGAGTATTGACATCAGTTTTGCATTATCATATAATAATTCTAATATAAAACAGTGAAGAGATAAGTACTTACGAATGCATTTAACAGAGAACTAATGGTTGGTGGAATTTAGTATTGTTGCAGTTTGGAAAATGGTCTTGGAGTTATTGTTATCGTGAGTGTATTGATTATATTATAATCAAGAATGAGCTATAGCCGGGTGCGCCCGTTATTGCGTCGCCAATTCTCAGTGTTACTGGATACTAGAAAATTTTGTAGCACTTGATGATTGGAGATGAGTTGTATTTCAGTGTATGAAACACAAAAATGTCGGGTGGTAACACGATGCGTCGTCCCGTAGTCCAAATAGTTTGGACTGCGGTTTTTTTATTACCCAGTATTTAGCTAAGTGTTGTGAGGAATTGAGTATGAATAATAGCATAAAGCAGGCGTTCATTGATATTACTAGAATTTTGAGTCAAATTTTAGGTTGTGGTCTGGTGCACAGCCGAATGTGTTTTTTGCTGATGTTAATGAACACGAAAAAGCGAATAGAAACTCAAAATTGGAGACAAATATGACAAAATTAAACAAGAAATATGCTTTTGAAACACAACAACTTCATGCGGGGCAGGAAGAGCCGGACTTAGCAACAGGTGCACGAGCAGTACCTATTTATCAAACAACTTCTTTTGTTTTTAAAGATGCCAAAGAAGCGGCTGGACGTTTTGCTTTAACAGATGCCGGCAATATTTATGGTCGTTTGACTAACCCGACAAACTCAGTTTTGGAGACTAGAATTGCGGCATTAGAAGGTGGTACGGCAGCTATTTCACTTGCTTCTGGGGCTGCAGCGATTACTGCCGCCATTCTCAACGTTGCTGGTGCGGGAGACCATATTATCGCAGCTTCTACGTTGTATGGTGGCACGATTGAGTTGTTCTCGGAAACCTTGAAAAAATTAGCCATCGAGACAACATTTGTTGACCCTGATAATCCCGAAAATTTTGAAGCTGCAATTCAGTCTAATACTAAAGTAATCTTCTTTGAAAGCTTAGGTAATCCCAAAATCAATATAACTGATTTTGAGGCTGTCGCGGCGATTGCAAAACGACATGGTATTATATCAATTGTTGATTCCACTTTTGCAACGCCTTATTTGGTACAACCTTTGGCACACGGTATTGATGTTGTCGTTCATTCTGCAACGAAATTTATTGGCGGTCACGGGACAACCTTAGGTGGGCTTATTATTGAAAAAGGTGATTTTGATTATAATGCCTCCGGTCGGTATCCGGATTTTACAAAGCCAACAGCATCATACAATGGTATTGTTTGGTCCGATTTAAAAGGTGCCGCGTTTGTGACAAAAATTCGTGCGGAACATTTACGTGACACAGGCGCAACATTATCACCTCAGTCAGCTTTTTATTTGCTGCAAGGGTTAGAAACATTGTCACTGCGTGTGGCACGGCATGTTGAAAACACACGTCAAATCGTGTCATATTTAAACCAGCATGACAAAGTCGCTTGGGTGAGTTACCCAGAATTAGAAGAATCGCCGTACAAGGCATTAGCAAATCAATATTTTGAAAAAGGTGTTGGCTCGATTTTTACGTTTGGATTGAAGGCTGGAGAAAAAGGGGCAGAGGACCTCATTAACCATTTGGACATTTTTTCTCTACTAGCTAATGTGGGTGATGCAAAATCACTTATTATTCATCCTAAATCAACCACTCATGCGCAACTATCTGATGATCAACTGGCCGCAGCTGGTATCACGCCTGACTTAATTCGTATTTCTATTGGTATAGAAAATGTTGACGATTTAATTGCAGCGCTAGAGGAAGCGTTGACTTATGTTGAATAAATTAACAGTTTGAACACATCGACTGACAGAAAAATAGTCATTTATAAAAATGAGAAGTGAGAGAATATGAATAAAAAGATAATGATTGGCGCAGTAGCGGTAGCTGTCATTGCGGGCGTTTACGTGATTACAAAGCCATCCAATTCATCAGATCAGCATACATTGAAAGTGGCGGTTCAAAATAACATTTCCACGCTTGATCCAAATTTAGCTGATCAAGTAGGCGCCAATTGGGCTGAAGTACAAACGTTAGAAGGCTTATACACAACATCAGCTAAAGGTAAAATTATTCCTGGTGTCGCGACAAAAGTGGTTCGGCCAACACAAGGCAATAAAGTGTATACAATTAAATTGAAGAAAAATCAGAAATGGTCTGATGGCTCAACCGTGACGGCAGCTGACTTTGTTAATTCTGTTAGAAGGCAAGTTAATCCTACTACCAAATCAACACGTGCCAACCATTTTAAAGACATCGCCGGGTATGATGCAGTGTACAATCACAAAGCCAATATTAGCAAATTAGGCATTAGTGCGCCCGACAAATACACGGTTAAAATTGAATTATCTCATCCAGTACCGTATTTTAACTTTATTCTGGCAAATCAGTTATATCCGATTAACGCTGACAAATTAAAATTATACGGTAGTAAATACGGTCAAACCGCCAAGACAACAATTTCTAATGGTGCTTACACAATTAAGAAGTGGAACCAGTCTTCAACGTCGTGGGAATTCGTGAAGAATAAATATTATGCTGGTGCCGACAAAGTTCACTATGACACCATTAAGGTAGCACAGGTGACGGACGCCACCTTAGCGGCAAAACAATATTTAGCAAAAAAAGTTGATGAAGCCGAAATTTCAGGTAGTATTCTTACAGATTTGAAAAAAACACACGCTTCAGATATTAAATCGACTCAAAAAGGTCGTGTTGCGTTTATTGTTTGGAACGCTTCGGATAAAACTGTTAGCAATACTAATCTTAAACGCGCTTTGAGTTTGGCTATTAATCGTCAAGAATTGACAAAATCAGCTTTGGGCGATGGTTCAACACCTGCCAAATCAATTGTACCGAGTGGTGAAGTGACCATTAAAGGTAAAGATTTCAACGATGGTCTTTCGTTGCCTTATGACAAAAAGCTAGCACAATCATATCTCAAAAAGGCGCAAACTGAGCTTAAACAAGAAAAGATAAGCATTACACTAAA
Source organism: Leuconostoc sp. UCMA20149 (assembly GCF_030400235.1). Lineage (NCBI taxonomy): Bacteria > Bacillati > Bacillota > Bacilli > Lactobacillales > Lactobacillaceae > Leuconostoc > Leuconostoc sp. UCMA20149. Next base: position 34,470 of record NZ_VJYC01000006.1, on the reverse strand, counting down.
TACTGCCGACACCGACGCTTACAAAGCGTTAGGTGTATACTTAAAACAAAGTATCGAGGCTACTTTGCCAGATGTGACAATTAATTTGAAACAGTTGCCTTTGAATGCTGAAATTTCAGCATTTGAGAGCCATAATTTTCAAGCAGGAACGTTAACCTGGTCAACTGATTATAATGATCCTATCGACTTTTTAGATATTGCTTATTCTAAGGGCGCTATTAATTTTACTAATTGGTCAAATCCAGAATATGAAAAATTAATCGACAAAATATCTGATCAGCATGAAGCAAATGATGCTCGTTATCAATTGGAAAAACTGGCAGCCAAACGCAATAATGAGTTAAACGGCGTGACGCCACTTTATCAAGTCGCCAATGTTCACCTACTAAAGTCGTCGATCAAAAACCTGAACTATCCATTGATTGGTTATCAAAATTATAAATATGCAAAGTGAGGCAACCATGAAAAAAATTGGCATCCCAAGTAATAATCTTCTTCATCCTAATTCGCCTTTTGGCACTAACTATGTTGATTACATTCAAAAAAATTATATTGATGGCATCACAAATGCTAATGCACTTCCAATTGTTTTACCAATTGGGAACCCAAAGTTAGCTAAAAATTATATTGATAGTGTGGATGCTTTAGTTTTAGCGGGCGGGCAAGATGTATCACCTTTATATTTTGGTGAGGATCCTCAAATCAATCTTCACGAAACTGATAGCGATCGTGATGCCTTTGAAGTGGCCTTGGTTTTGGAAGCAATCAAACAAGAAAAACCAATTTTAGGGATATGCCGTGGATTACAAATTGTCAATGTCGCGCTTGGTGGTACGCTTTATCAGGATTTAAACAGCCAATATCAAGGCTTGAACGTTAGACACAATCAATATCCTACCAAGTGGTACACGCCGACACACCGTTTAATCTTGAAACGTGTGAGTTGGTTGCAAAACTTTTTAGATGATCAATCACTTGTTAACTCATTTCACCATCAGGCTGTCAAAAAATTAGGTGACGGTTTACAACTTGATGCAGTTAGTACCGATAATGTTGTTGAAGCTTTTTCAGATGAATCACGTCGCATTTATGCTGTTCAATGGCATCCTGAAATGCTATTAATGAAGCATCCCGAAGCTCAAAAATTATTTGACACGTTTGTTTTAAAATAAAAACATTTAAATAAAAACGCGCGTTGTTTTGTTTCAACGCGTGTTTTTGATTGTCTTAATGATAAAAATGTATACTTAAATATTATCTTTTGGTGTTGTGAAAACTGTAGGCTGATTAATATGATACGCAATAGCATGATCAGATAATATCTGAGTAAATGTATTGGCATAAACATCACTTTCAAAACTTTGCAACATGTCAATTGATATTTCACCATTTACAGCTAACATTTCGATTGATAGACCAGCTGTGCCGCTCATGTACGTATGCATTTCTTTGATGTAGCGTTCAAAGGGACCCAATTTTGTCTGTCCTGAATAGCTTATGATAAATGTATTTAAGAGTAAGTTGTCAAAAAAAGCTAACATTTGTTGCTTGTCTTTGAGCGTAGGTAGCGAATCCAACTTATCAAACAAATTAATCATTTGCATAATGCTACTACGTAGTGCCTCTGGCTGCTTACTCTCTTTGATAATTTGTCTAAATGTTGTGGCTACATCTGCAAATTGTGCATCTGATTCGATTGATTGGTTGATTGGTAAGACAATACTGCCGACACAGTTTCTGAAAGTGTTCTGATTTGTAGTGCCTAATCTCAAATCACTAGCCATATGAGCAATAATCGGTAGATTAAAGTTAGGGTAGGATTTTTGAATGGCTTGGGCAATCATGATTGCAACAGCAATTGCCGGACTAGCGTTATGAGCTTTAGCAAATTTCATGAAACTTGCTTGGTCAATTACGATTTCGTAACGATAACTGGTGGCTGAATCTTTCGAATTGTGTGTTTCTAATAATTGATAACCGTCATGTTGCAAATTAGGTGTGTCTTGGCGATTTGTCATTTCTTTTTTAAGATTTTCAAACGGTTCAGACATTTCATTTGGTTTCATAGTATCACTGATTAAGTTAACACCATCGACTTTTGGCCAAACCTGTGTTTTCGTACCAAAATAGTAGTATAACAAGGTGTTGACAAATGGCATAATACCTCTGCCATCAGCTATGGCATGATGATAAGCAACAAACAATGTATTTTTTGAGTAAGTGACATCAATCAAGTGTTCGTTGACAACCAAACTACCTAAGGAGCGTAATTCAGCAGTTTCGCTTATGATGATTGGTTTTTCATTATAACTTAAAAAATAGTTGGCATTTTTTTCGACTAATTTACTTGTGAGGTAGGGATAGCGCTGAAGTGATAAATTCAGTGCCGACTGTAAAATTGTTGGATCAATCATTTCCGTGAGCCGTATATCAATAACCATACTGGCAGTTCCATTTTGTCGGTACAGAAAAGATTGTCCAGAGGTGATTTTTGCGATTGTTGGTAGTAATTCTAGGTAAGTTTGACCATTTTTTGATTCAAAAATGTCTTGATAGGTTGGTGTGGCCGTTTCTAAAGTTAACATAATTAGTCTCCTTAATAGTGTCATCAGTGGTATTTGCGCTGCATCAGCACGACTTGTGTTGATGATGATTCATACTATAAGGACTAATTGTTTAGTTTTTATTTGAATTTTGTTTTTAAAATGTTAATCATCTTGATTATTAGCCAAACGAAGGGATAACAGCGAAAGTCGTCCCTGATCTAGTCTGTTGTAAAATTAAAACAATGCCAACAAAATTATATAGCAAAATGTGCCGCCAAAAATGGATAGCAACATATTTTTTCGCCATAACTGTAAGAAAACTGTAATTATTCCAGCAATCACACTCAAATAAGTTGCTAGATTAACTGAAGTCAAGGTGTCGCTATAGCAATAAATGACTAGTATCCCTAAAATTGCTGGGGGTAAAAAATTACCTAACAGATGAATATATTTGGGTGTTTTTTGATCATTAGGATAAAGCCAGAATGGCAGAAATCGTGTTAGCATGGTGACGACCGCGGCGATACCAATAGTTATAATTTGTTCTAAAATTGTCATTTACTTACTCCAAAAATGCTCTCTGATGCTAAAAATGAAAACAACTAACAGCATACTAATTGGCAAAAATAAGTTGTGACCAAATATTAGTAACGCTGTGAGCGCAGTAATAATGCCGCTAATTGAGCTGAAATGGCTTTGTTCACGTTGCAATTGATCCACAAACAAAACTAAAAACAATGCTGTGAGCACAAAGGATAATCCTTCTAATTTCACGACCACAAGTTGTCCAAGCAGACCACCAAGAAAGGCACCTAAAACCCAGTAAAAATAGTTTAATAAAGTGACATCAAAATAGAATGTGATCGCATTGACATTGCTTGGTAATTTGATAGCATAATTAATTGAAAATGTTTCGTCGCATAATCCGAAAATTAATACCTTTTTCTGACGACCCGCATTTCGATATTTTTCCAGCATTGAAATACCGTAGAATAGGTGCCGCGAGTTTACAATTAGTGTTAGCCAAAACACTGGCCACGGATTGAATGGTTCGCGTAACAGATTGGCAATGATGAATTCAACTGAACCGCCAAAAATTGTCATTGCCATGACAGTTGGATAAATAACGTTGAATCCTTGCTGGTGCATATATAAGCCATAAGCAATTCCTAAAAATATGAAACCAGTCATAATGGGAATTGTTTTTTTCAGTGCAAAATGAAATACTTCGTGTCTAGACATAAAAATCTCTTTTCAATGATAGTAAGATGATTTTATCATTTATTTGAATACATTTATTGATATAATTGTATTCATTACAATGTTTTTTTGAGAGGACAATGATGTCAATTAATCTTTTTTCTAATTATCCTTTAAGTTGGAAACCGGTTAAAGCAACGTTAACAAGACCTTACTATCAGGGTCTGGCAAGACAGATGCGGGCAGATATTAATAATGGTCTACTTTTACCAGGCACAAAACTACCCCCACAAAGAGAACTTGCGGACTACTTGGATGTAGGTTTTACAACTATAACGAGGGCCTATAAACTAAGTCAGGCCGAGGGGTTGACCTATGGGGTTGTTGGTAAAGGCACTTACGTTTCTCCAAACGTCAAAACTGATCTAACAATTACACATCAAGACAACAAAAATATTCAAGAGCTGGGTTTTGTCTCCTCCTTTGAGTCGGAAAATGGCGCCCTCCAATCCACGATTATTAACATCGCAAAGCAGAAAAAATTTGCCGAGCTATTAAATTATGAGCATCCAACCGGTATGCCGCGACACAAAAAGATCGCAACGCGGTATTTACGTGAGATAGGTATGAACGTTAATCAGCAGAACACATTGATTGCTTCCGGTGGCCAAAATGCGCTGACAATAACTTTACTGGGTCTTTTTAATCCAGGAGATAAGATAATAGTTGACCAATTCACATATGTTAACTTCATTGAGCTATGCAGATTACGAGGAGTCAAGTTAATTCCGATTCCTTCGGACAATGATGGCATTCGATCTGACTTAATATTAAAAGCTTGCCAAAACGATGTGATTAAAGGTATTTATTTAATGCCTGATTGTAACAATCCCACAACAGAGATAATTACTTTGTCACGTCGTAAAGAAATTGCTACGATTATTAAACACTATGATTTGACTTTCATCGAAGATGACTATGCCAACTTTCTAAATTTATTTCGTGAAGTACCTGTGATTAAATTAAGTGAATTAGTTCCGGAAAACAGTGTATATATATGCAGCATGTCGAAGCCGTTGGCTTCTGGACTTCGGGTAGCATTTATGCGTGTGCCCGATCGATACAAATTGCAGATTGAATTAGCAATGTTTAACAGTACTGTTAAAACTTCTGCACTGGATGCGGCAATTGTTGCAGAGGCATTAGAAAATGGCACAGCAAATAAAATTATGCATCGTAAAATAAATAAACTATTGGTCGCAAATCAAATATTTGATCGTGTATTTGAACAACAAGTTAATGCGTACAATGCCACAAGTTTTTTCCGACCATTACACTTAAAAAGTAAACAGCGCGGTGATGAGCTTGAAAAATTATGTTTAGATAATGGCATCAGAATATTCCATTCCGATCGTTTTTTGGTAGGGCCACGACCAGACAATTCATTTTTAAGGGTTTCGTTGTCTGCTGTTGAAGAAATAAATGACTTGACGAATGCTCTTAAAAGGTTAAAGTCAATCATACTTTGAGTGATAATATAAGTAATTACATATAGTTACTTAAATATACTAAAACACTTTTAACTGCCTACTTCCATTTAGTGCCAAACTAGATTATAGTTATCGATGTAAGATAAATTAAATAAAAGAGAGGTATGTATCATGGATATTACGATTTTTGGAAAAGGTAATATGGGACAGGCCATTGCTAAAAATTTAGCCAATGGCGATCATCAAATCACACTTTTAGACTCAAGTTCAGAAACAAGTGATTTGGGTGAACTGGTTATTTTGGCAGTGCCATATCCTGCTTTGGCAACGATTGCTGAAAAATATCAAAAAGAACTGAAAGGTAAAGTTGTAGTCGATATTTCAAATCCTCTGAATTTTGAAACATGGGATGGATTAGTCGTGCCGGCTGACAGTTCTGCGGCTGAACAATTGCAGGCTCTTTTACCCGAAAGTACTGTATTGAAAGCGTTTAATACTAATTTTGCTAGTACATTAGCAACAGGCAAAATAGGTAACGAAGCTACGACTGTTTTAGTAGCTGGAGATAGTGCTGCCAAACAGGTTTTGATTACTGCGCTAACTGGCTCTTCTCTTCAAGTAAGAGATGCTGGGGCCTTAAAGCGTGCCCGTGAACTTGAAGCAACTGGATTTTTACAAATGACACTTGCAGCTAATGAGCAAATTGGTTGGACTGGTGGTTTTGCGACTATCAAGTGAAACAACTAGTCAAATAAACAGAACCCGATAGCTTGACATTCAATGCTATCGGGTTCTGTTTATCTCAAAATATTTTGATTAATTAGTGTTTTATTTAGGTAGTTCTTTGCGTTTATCTGGATTTTGATCAAGATAAAAATTTCCCCATTCTGCCATCGAATTAATGACTGGTTCCATGCTCCGACCAAGTTTTGATAAACTATATTCGACTTTAAGCGGTACGACAGGAAAAATTTGTCGAACAACTAATCCATCATGCTCCATTTCGCGCAAACTTTGAGTTAACATTTTTTGACTGATGCCAGCTACACTTGTTTTTAATTGCGTAAAGCGTTTTGTACCAGGTAGTAAATCGCGAATGATTAGAACTTTCCATTTGCTACTTAATAAGTCAATCGTGGTTGCTACCGGGCAAATGCCGTTTTCTTCGAGTAATTTTTTTGACATCGTATCACCTTATCATCAATTTTCGGTATTTATAATACCTTAGGTCACTAAAAGTATCTATATGAAATTATAATGGCTATACCTCAAGTATGCAAGATTTAGCTTGTAAAGGCGCTCTAAAAACAGTTTGATTGACTTTGGGTTAACGATTAGATATATTTAAAAAAATACTCCCAGAAAATAGTTGGCATTTTGCAGTATTTTAATGAATAGCCATTTCATTTTGGGATGAGTCTGAAAGCAGAGAAAGGTGGTTTCTATGAATTTAGCAATTATTGGGTCAGGTAAAATTGTGGATGATTTATTTCAATTTATCGGTGATCTACCCGCAATTCACTTAACTGCGATTTACGGTAGAGAAAAAAGTCTAGATAAATTGAAGCGTATGCAGCTGGCGAATCATATTGATCGTGTTTTCACCGACTATGATCAGTTACTAGAAAATGAGAATATTGATACGCTTTATATTGCATTGCCAAATGATTTACATTTTGAATATGCCAAAAGGGGATTAGAGGCTGGAAAACATGTTATCGTTGAAAAACCTTTTGTGCAAACACTAGATCAATTTGAAACTTTAAAAGCACTTGCTTTAGTTAAGCATCGCCATTTGTATGAAGCGATTAGTAATCAGTATTCACCAAACTTTAACATGCTCAAGAGTTGGATTTCAAAAATAGCACCGATCCATTTTAGTTTTTTGAATTATTCTCAGTATTCATCTCGTTACGATGCTTTTAAGCAAGGGGAAATCTTACCAGCGTTTGATCCGAATCGTGGCGGGGGCGCATTACAAGATTTAAATATCTATAATATTCATGTGTTAGTTGGTCTCTTTGGAAAGCCAGAAGCGATACGCTATTTACCTAATATGGCAAAAGGGGTTGATACTTCTGGTATTCTAACACTCAAATATCATGAAGCCATTGGTTCTGCGTTTGCTGGCAAGGATGTTGTTTCAATCCAACAATCTAACAGCGTAATTGAAGGTGAGCAAGGGTATATTAAAATTGAGAGTCCATCTAATGAGCTCGCTGATATTTCATTAGTGGGTTCTGAAAGCCAGACCGAGACATTACACACAGCCAAACATCGTATGTACTATGAGTTTGAAACGTTTGAAAAAAGTATTCGTGAAGATGATTATGTCCTGATGTCAGAGATGCTTAATCATACGCAAGCTGTATTGGAAGTACTTGAAACAGCTAAAAAATTCACTTTGACACTCTAAATAAGATCTAATTTGTTTCTTGTCAAAAAAGTGTTTGCTACTCAAACTTGGGGAACATTGGACCGTTGACTCAAATAGAGTTGGCTTTATTTTAGCGAGCAAGACTTTGTTTTATAAATATGTTGTAACCAATAGTTGAAAACATGGCAGTACTTTAGGTTATATAAATTATTTTCCTTTTTTGGATGTTCTTATTGAGTTAAAAAAATCTTTCACTGTATTTACTTTTGAAAGATTTTTTTCTATTAAGCTAAATAATCACCATAACAGTAAAATATGGTCGAATTACAAATTTTAAACATGTGGAATATAGGTTGACATTTGCCTAAACGTAAACTCGTTTCACCGTAATTGTAAAATTATCGAATGTCAAAAAAGATGATATCAAAATTGACTACAAAATGAGTCACTTTTGATTAGTAAAAATCAAGGTGAAATCCAAGACCATTCTGCCTAATACGGTGAATTGCTGCAAAGTGATTATCCGGCATACTGTTTTGTTAATATCGTTTATAAACATAAAATAAACACAAATTAACCATAAACGTGTATAATAACAATGTAAACGTTTACATACAAAGCAGGTGAAGGCTCTGCTGCAATCCCTTCAGAAAAAGAATTAGGGGAGTATGAAATGTTAAATCAATTTTTTGCGTTGCACCATCCAAATAAAATAAATATTTCTGTCAACGAGGAACGGAAGCTTTGGTTTAAGCAATTTATCAAATCTTTTGCTGTCGTTTTTTTTGTGTATTTTGGTATGTATTTGGTTAGAAACAATATTAAAGCTGCCACACCATTGCTCGTTGAAAATGGTACGATCACGACAACTCAAATGGGGGTGATTGGTCTGGCATTTTCAATTACCTATGGGATTGGAAAGACCTTGATGTCAACGTTTGTGGATGGGCACAACGCTAAGCGCATGATTTCGTTTTTTCTAACAATCTCAGCATTTTTATCACTTTTATTTGGTATTGTATTGCTAATTAATAACGCCATGACTGGTGTGTTGATTGCCTTATGGGGATTAAATGGTTTGTTCCAATCGCCTGGTGGGCCAGCTTCTTATTCTACAATTTCACGTTGGACACCAGAAACGAAACGTGGTAGATGGCTAGGATTTTGGAATACATCTCACAATATTGGTGGTGGGCTGGCAGGCATACTAGCTTTGTGGGGTGCCAATCATTTGTTTCATGGTAATGTCGCTGGGATGTTCATTTTTCCCGCCTTTATTGTATTAATAATTGGTATTGTTGGCATGTTTGTGGGTCAAGATGAACCTGAGGAACTTGGATGGGATTCAGCACCAATTATATTCAATGAACCTGAATCACTTCAAAATCAACAAGCAGCCACGATGACTAAAAAACAAATATTGAAAGAATTTGTTTTGAAAAATCCGTGGGTCTGGTTGTTAGCAATCGCCAATGTTTTTGTGTATATTGTCCGCATTGGTATTGATAATTGGGCACCCTTATATGCTGTACAAGCTTTACATTTGAGCAACACCGCAGCAGTATCGACTATTTTCTACTTTGAAATGGGTGCACTAGTGGGGTCATTATCTTGGGGCTGGATATCAGATCTACTTAAAGGACGTCGTATTGTTGTGGCACTATTTTCTGTATTTCTTCAGTTTTTTGTGCTTCATATTTATACTGTGGCTCACAATGAGACAGCACTATTTGTGGCCCTGTTTGTGATGGGATGGCTGGTTTTTGGTCCGCAACTTTTAATCGGCGTTTCGGTTGTCGGATTTGTGCCAAAACAGGCTTTATCTGTGGCAAATGGTTTGACCGGTACTTTTGCTTATCTGTTTGGGGATTCCTTGGCAAAGGTAGGATTAGGATATATTGCCGACCCAAAATCAAATGGCTTAAAGATATTTGGCACAGTATTGCATGGTTGGTCCTCAACTTTTGTTGTCATGTATGCTGCTCTTATCATTGCAGTTATTTTACTCATTTTTGTGGCGTTTGCGGAAGAACGTAAGATTAGACAGACTGAAAAACAATCGGTTTAATCGAGTATTTTTGAAAAAATAGTTAAATTTTTAGGCATAAGCATTAAAAAAATTTGATGATAGAGGAGATATCTAAGTGAAAGCATATATTATTTCTGGGCCACAAAATTTAGGCGCGGATAATTTGAAATTGATGGACATCCCAACTCCTAATGCAACAGATGACTTTGTATTAGTTCAAACTGAAGCAGTAGGATTAAATCCCGTCGATTACAAACTAGCAGATGATGGCAATCAAAACTGGCATTTTCCTCATGTATTAGGTGTAGATGTAGCTGGGATAATTGTGGCATGTGGCAAAAATGCTAAAACTAGCCTTCGTGTAGGTGACAGAGTTTGTGGTCATGCGAACCTTGAAGAGAATGGCACTTTCGGTGAATATGTATTAATGCATGATTATTCACTTGCTTTAATACCTGAAACAGTAACTTTTGAACAAGCTGCAAGTATTTTATGTGGTGGTATGTCTGCGTTTCAAGCCCTATATAGAAAAGCAAATTTAACGGGTAAAAGCACCATCTTAATCCACGGTGGTGCGGGCGGCGTGGGTTCTGTGGCTATTCAATTGGCCAAGAGACTAGGCTTAACAGTGATAACAACGGTTTCAAGCAAAAAAATTGAATTCGTTAAAATGGCTGGTGCAGACCATATTATTGACTATCAAACTGAAAACGTGACTGAGCACGTCTTAAAATTAACAAATGGTCAAGGGGTTGATATTAGTATTAATTCAATTTCTAATGAAGAAATTATGCAAGATATTCTTAATCGGTTAGCTTATAATGGTCAGGTTATTTCTTTAACAAATTCGCCTTTTAATGTTAATATGCTGGATCTTGCGGAGAAAGGCTTAACTATTTCTGCGTTGAATTTGGGTGGCGCTCACAGATTTCATACGTTGTCTGAAAAAGCGGATTTAGCTACGATGGCCCAAGAACTTGTTCAAATGATAGCGAATAACGAGCTTGACCCTATGATTGGAAAAATAATATCATTTGACAATTTGGTTGATGGGTTAAGCGCTTTGAAAGCATCTCAAGTAACCGGTAAAATAGTTGTTAAATTGTCGTAGATTTCATATCAAAATGTTTTTATAGCCTATGCAAAGTCGTGAGATAATTGTGATTTTACAATTATTCGGATTTGAAAAAATAATTTAACTGACGCATAGCAGGAAAATTTTGGAAAACCTTGTTGCTGTAAAGTGCAAGGTTTTTTATTCGCCCTCAGCCTTTGCAATTGCTTGTCGAATGTCGGAAATATTTGACTTGTGAGACATAAACGAATCATTGTGAATCGGCATGGATACTTTAACTGTATCAAAAGTATCATCGGTACCACTCAAATGCTCAGCAGAGAAGTCTAATACATGACCGCCTATGGTGAAGTCGTTACTCAAAAAATGTAAATGCCATCCATTTGCCATGACACCTGTATATATGTCTGGACCAAAATCGCCAATTAAGGTGCCTTCAACGTTTTGATATTCGAAAGTAGGCTGCTCGGCACTTACTGATAGGAAATCTGGATAAGGCTTTGCTTGTTTTGGCGCTACTCTGACCTTTAATGATTTAAAGAAACCGTTTAATCGCAGGCTGTTTGGTACATTTTGGGAGACATAGTGGTTTAATGTTTCAAGTCCGGAGAAAGACAGCTTTGGTTCCTGAACAAAACGATTGTTACTTGCTTCAAAATGAGATGATGAGAACGGTGTTGTGAGCTCCAGTTTTCGAATTTCTTGTGTGATGCCACCGGCATTAGTTTGGTATACTTTGCCATTCATTATTGTCAGCTCGCCATTTAGGCGGTCCAAAGTGCCGATACCAAAATCGCCGTTATCTAAAATAGTGGCCAAAGAGGTGGTACCATCATAAAGACCGTTCATAATGAGTTCTAACGTACCATGTTGAAATATCGTTGCCATAATAACTCCTTTTACTGTTTACTTACTATAAGTAAACAATAGCCAGATTAAATCAATTTTAATAACTGCAACGCCAAGTTGTAAAAGGAGCAAAATTTAATTGCGAATTTATATCGTGCACGATATAATAGTTGAAGAGGATTTCTGGTATGGTTGATCAAAACGAATTGTATGATGAATTATGTTTGTCGATATATAATACGAATCGCTATTTTCATCGGCTTTACGGGGATGTTTTAGCAGAATATGACTTATCCTATTTGCAGTATATGTCATTGCTGATCATCTACAAAAATGGATCGGCTAAGTTGATGGACATTGGTAATAAATTAGAGTTATCGAGTAATACGCTAACACCAGTTATTGATAGATTAGTCCAAAAAGAATGGTTAATCAAAATACCTAGTGAGTTGGATCGGCGAGTGAAATCTTTAAAGATAGCAGATTCAAAAAAAGATATTTTTGAAGAAATCTTATCCGATGTTGCTGTTATTCGAGATGAATTGATTGCTAATAGCACAAGATCTGTGACTGCAATGATTAAGGAAAACCAAGCATTAAACGAAACCCTTCAGAAAATGATTGCAACGCGAAATCATAGGGATGATTGAGATGGCTAGTGATGATGTTTTATATTGAACAGAGGAGAAAATTATGATTGGATATATTTTAGTAGTGCTTGTCAGTATTGAGGCAATCGGCATTATGTTGCTAGAAATGTTTGGGTCAGCACAACAGCAAGCGAATGCCTTTGAACTAGATGAGTCGTTTGTCAAAATACCAGAAGTTAAAACATTACTAGCTAATCAAGGTATATACAATGGTTTGTTTGGCGCATTAATTATTGCCACATTATTGCTTTTGACTGGGCCACAACAACTACTGATGTTAAAATTAGAAATGGTATTTGTGCTACTGGCTGCCATCTATGGTAGTTTGACAGCAGCAAGAAAAATTATTGTGATGCAAGGATTACCCGCATTTCTTGCTTTGATTGCACTATTTTTATGAGGTGAATTGGCACGGTAAGTGCAACCCTTTAGCAATTGAGAACAAATCAGTTTTGTGGCGTTTCAGACTGGGTTATAAATTAGGAGAAACAGCGTGTTAAGTGATGTCAACTATTCTAAATTGAGTCAGTTTTTAATGGCGGCTAACCTTGATCAGAGACAAACGTGCGTCATGATTGCTGATGAAGCGCAAGAGATTACGCAAGATCTGAAAACGATTGATATTGATAACTCATGCCTCAAATTAAATCAGAATGGGGATATAGTTGGCGCATTAATTGTCGATAGGTACCGTAGCGGTGACAATTTAATTGACGAGGTATGGGGACCACTGACGTTGCCGTACGATGATTCGGTTCGTCAACATTTGTTTGATTGTTATTTAGAAAACAAAGTTGCGTCTGCACAGCCCAATTTTTTCTTCAAGCCAACTGATACTTGGTTATTCGAACAGCTCAAATTGCGGCGAGCTGATTTTACGACAGAAAATTTATGGTGCAAATCACTTATAGATCTACCGCAAAATGTGGTTTCTGGAAATGTCTCTTTTTATCAAGAGACAATCAATTCTGATGTTGCAAATGAGTTGAATGATATTCATAATTGTGTCTTTCATCATCCCCAGAGAGGGATGGATACGTTATTGAAAAACCTGTCACCGTACCATTTTGTATGTGTTCTGCATGAACAAAATGACATTGTCAGTTACGCGATTATCGATATTAATCAGAGTGGTGAGACGGCACATCTAGATTTTATCGGTACACAGACTAAATATTTACGGCAGGGTGGAGCTAAGCAACTAGTAACAGCCATTTTTAACGATTTGGTTGCTAGGCACGTCAAACGTCTCTCACTGGTTCAAAATCAAAAAGCTGCTGCAGCATTTAATTTATATCAACGATTAGATTTTCAATGCATAGAGACAAACGTTGCGGCTATGTTAAGAAAGTAGAAATCGAAACCAAACTTTTTAAGGAGAATTATTACGTTTTATATATTGTTACTGTAAAAAGTGTCAAGATGAATTCATTATTTTTAATTAATAGATTGATGTATAGATAAAAAAAGTGCTATATGACGGTGATTATCGCTCATATAATGCTTTTTTTAATCTTTACGTCATCGTTATGACGAGTTTACATCAGATTGTTACAATAATTTTGTTAACAACAATAATAATAATGACATCGATGGCATTTGAAAGAGTACAGCTATACATGACGATTGAATTGAGACATTTGAAAAAGAAGTACGATAACGGCGAAGAAGTTTTAACTGATATTAATGCAACAATCGAAAATGGACAGTTTTACATACTGGTGGGCGCATCGGGTTCGGGGAAAAGCACTATTTTGAATGCTATTGCAGGGTTTATTCCGATAAACGATGGTGCTGTTGTGATTAATGAAAAAGATGTCACTCAGTTACCGCCAAAAGACCGTAATTTATCAATGGTTTTTCAAAACTATGCGTTAATGCCTAATCTTACGGTGGCTGAGAATATTGTCTTTGGCTTGGCGGCTAGACATACTGCAAAAGATATTCAACAACAAAAATTAAATGATGTTTTAAATCTAGTTCATTTAGAAGAATATAAAAATAAAAAACCGGGCAACTTATCCGGTGGCCAACGGCAGCGTGTTTCTTTAGCTCGTGCACTGGTTTCAGATGCACAAATTATTTTAATGGATGAACCATTGTCAAATTTGGATGCAAAACTTCGCGCAGAGATGAGAAAAGAAATAAGGGCTTTACAGCAACAACTGGGTATCACTGTTATTTATGTCACACACGATCAAACTGAAGCAATGACAATGGGCGATCAAGTAATGGTTCTGAACAAAGGTAAAATCGAACAAATTGGTTCGCCGTTAGAACTTTATAATGCGCCAGCTAATACTTTTGTTGCTGATTTTTTCGGATCGCCCTCCATTAATTTATTAGACGTGAAAATGAGACAAAATAGCTTTCACTTAAACGACCAGTTTGAGATGCCAACCAATGTTGATATTGATGAGGGTCAATATATATTGGGCGTTAGGCCTGAAAATATTGTCATCAGTGAAAATGGTGCTTTGCGAGGAGAGCTGACTCATATAGAACCGTTAGGTGATGGGACCAACATTGAAGTAAACATTGGGCAAAATCAATCCGTGAGAATCAAAGTTAGCGAACAACTGGACTTGACTTTGGGGGATGTAGTGTCTTTCAATGTTTTGATAGATAGAGCACTACTATTCACGCCGAGTGGTCAACTGCTTAATACTGGAAAATCAGTATCGGCAGTAATTTAGATATTTCGTTTTACAAAGTTGGATTAATATATTATGAAAAAAACAAGCAATTTGAAATTTCGTAACCAATTAGTATTAGGCTGGTTATTGTTACTGCCATCATTTATCATTCTGGGTATTTTTGTTTTCTATCCAATGTTAAAAACATTTTTCTTAAGTACACAATTAACAGATTTAATGGGTAATCCAATTAAATTTATTGGATTTAAAAATTTTTCAAATTTGTTTACATCTGATAGTTTTATGACGTCCTTTACGATTACACTTATTTTTGTCTTCTTTTCAACACTATTGACGCTAGTGCTGGCATATTTGATGGCAATGAGTGCAAGTCAAAAAATTATGGGTATCGCTGTGTTTAGAACAATGTTTTCGTCAACTATGGGTGTTTCGGTAACAGTAGCATCAATACTTTGGTTATTTATGTTTAACCCACAAATTGGTATGTTCAGTAAAATATTGACATTTTTACACTTACCACAAATCAATTTTTTATCTGATCCAACATGGTCATTAGTGGCCATTATTGGTACGACCGTTTGGATGAATCTTGGATTTGCATTCCTGATTTTGCTCGGTGCAATCCAAGCCATACCTCAGGATTTGTATCAAGTAGCTGATTTAGATGGTGCATCATGGCTAATGAGATTACGAAAAATCACGATTCCGGCAACCAGCCCAACTATTTTTTTCGTTACGGTAGTTACTTTAATTAACGCTTTTCAAACGTTTGGTCAGGTTGATATTTTGACATCTGGCGGTCCTGATTATCATACTAACTTGTTAGTATATGCTATTTATCAAGACGCGTTTGTTAATCATAGCGTTGGTCGTGCCAGCGCACAGTCAGTTATTTTGACAATTATTATCATGCTCTTTACTATGATTCAGTTTTACGTGAAAAACAGAAAAGGAGCAAATTATGCAAACGAGTAACGTTAAAAAGGGTTTTCGTTTAGCAACACTTATTGTGCTAACACTATTATTATTATTGCCATTATTTGTGGGTATTTCTCTAAGTTTGTCATCTAGTCAGTCAATTGCACAAGGACATTTGTTACCTGATCACTTAGAATTTGCGAACTATGTCAAAGTGTTTACAAGCACATCGATGACAAAGTTTCTATGGCATAGTTTTATCATTTCAGGTTCGGTTATGATTGGTCAAGTTATATTATCAATCATGGCTGCGTATGCGTTTGTATTTTTGGAATTTAGATTCAAAAAGGCGGCATTTATTTTATTCTTAAGTACAATGATGTTGCCGTTTGAGGCTCAAATTATTCCTAATTTTGCAACAATGCGTGATTTGAATTTGTTAAATACTTACGCTGCAATAGGATTACCCTTCTTAGCGTCAGCTTTTGGTACCTTTATGATGAAGACGAGCTTTGAACAAATTCCAACAGCATTAAAGCAATTAAGTGACATTGAGGGGCTGAGCCATTTTCAATTTGCAACACGGGTAGTCATGCCTTATACAAAAGTTAGCATTATTACTTTTGCTTTATATAGTTTTTTGACTAATTGGAATATGTATTTGTGGCCATTGATCGCCACAACTAATGATAATGTGAGAACTGTGCAAATTGGATTAAGACAATTGCGATCACAAGATACCGCCAGCAATTGGGGATTAATTATGGCAGCAACAATAGTGTCTGTTATTCCAACATTGTTAATCATCTTTTTAGGGCAAAAATACTTTAAAAAAGGTTTGACAAATGGTGTTATCAAATAAAGTTTGTTTTAGGTTTTAGTTGAACGAGAATGAGAATAGGAGAAAAATAATGTTTAAAAATGTAGCCAAATACGTTGCGTTGACCACAATTGGTTTGAGTGCTGTTGTTCCAATGGTTCAGGTGCATGCTGCTGATTCAAAACGTCAAAATATTGTCTTTTGGCATTCTATGACGGGTCAGAATCAACAAGCCATTGAGCGCATTGTGAATGATTTTAACGCTTCACAGACAAAATACAAGGTGACACCAGAATTTCAGGGGCAATATGTTGAAGCCCTTCCAAAGTTTTTATCCGTGGGTGGTACCAGTAAAGCACCTGATTTGTTTCAATCGAACGAAATTTCTACGAAACAACTCTCTACTTCGGGCATGATTGAGCCAATGCAGACGCTCATTAAAAAATATAAATATAGTACAAAAAATCTTAGAAAAAATATTTTGAACTACTATACTATCAATGGTAAGTTATATTCAATGCCTTTTAATTCAAGTGCGCCAGTATTGTATTACAACAAAGATGCCTTCAAGGCAGCTGGAATTGATGATCTACCAACTAGTCCGACGTATGAACAAGTCACTGCTGCGGCCAAAAAGTTGAAAGAGAAGACCGGTAGTGCGAAGTTGTCTATTCTACCTTATGGGTGGACTTTTGAAGAATTACTAGCCAATCAAAACCAGACACTTGTTAATAATGGCAACGGTCGTAAAAAGACCGCTACTAAAGCAACTTTCAATAATAAAGCCGGAAAAAATATTATGAACTGGATCAAGACTAATGCAAGTGCTGGTACATTAGTTGATTACGGTACAGGTGCAAACGCAGGTGATACTGAGTTATCAGCCTTTACATCTGGGCAAATTGATATGTTTATGAATTCATCAGCATCTCTTGGCAACATCAAAAAAGATGCTAAGTTCAATGTTGGTGTGACCTATTTACCAAGACCAGAAGGTACAAAAGCTAATGGTGTTGTAATTGGTGGAGCAAGTATCTGGATGTCAAAAGGAAAATCTACTAAGGTTCAGAAAGGTGCTTTTGAATTTTTGAAGTTTGCGACATCAGCTAAAGAACAGGCACAATGGTCTATCGACACTGGTTACTTTGCGGTTAACAC
Source organism: Leuconostoc sp. UCMA20149 (assembly GCF_030400235.1). Lineage (NCBI taxonomy): Bacteria > Bacillati > Bacillota > Bacilli > Lactobacillales > Lactobacillaceae > Leuconostoc > Leuconostoc sp. UCMA20149. Next base: position 16,701 of record NZ_VJYC01000006.1, on the reverse strand, counting down.
TAAATCATATGACACAAAACAATTGAAAGATGCCTTCAAAGAGACACCTATTTTAGCGGCACCAGTCAACCAATTGAAAGCTACAAAAATTAATGCAGCAAGTAAAGGCGCATTGATCACTGCTATGCCAAAGGAGCGTGTTAACACCCAAAACGCAATGGAAAATGTGATTAATGGTAAGGATGTTGATTCAGAACTCAGCAAAGCAGAAAAACAAACCACATCTGATATCAAACAAGCTAATGAGCAAGCAGGTGAATAAAGAATGACGACGACAGTTTTTGGTCATCGTGGTATTCCTGAAAAATACATTGAGAACAGCATGTCAGGATTCAAGTATTTGGCAGACCATGGTGAGGCAGTAGAGTTTGACGTGCATTTAACCAAAGATCTCATACCTGTTATCATGCACGATGAAAAAATAGATCGAACGACAAATGGATCAGGATACATCAAAGATTTTAACTATGAGGAATTAAAAAGCTTTCAACTAATCAATGATGTGAATCGTGAACAGCAATTAGTGCAAGAAAATGAAGGCATCCCGACACTTGATGACGTTTTAGCAGTGTTTAGTGATACACAAATACAGTTGAATATTGAATTAAAAACGGATAACTTTGACTATTCAGGTATTGAAAAAATTGTTTTGAATACAATCCCTCATTTCCACTTTGACCAACCGGTGATTTTTTCGTCCTTTAACATTGACACTTTAGATCGACTGTATGCCATTGATCAAACCTTAAATTTAGCTTATTTAAGTGAGCAACCAGTAAATGATTTTTCCCATTTCATGCAAGTGCATCATTTAAATGCTTTACATCCAGCTCTTGAAGGCGTGCAAGACGGTGATGTTATACAGCGGGTTTGGACTGTAAATGAAGACGGCGAGCTTGCTAAATTAATTGATCTTGGCGTGGCAGGCGTGTTTACGGACGATTTTGTTCATGCCATGCAGATTAGAAATTGCCGTGGTTAGTAATCATGACACAAAACATTAAATTATACTTAGTTAGACATGGTGAGACATATTTTAATACCTGTCAAAAAATTCAAGGCTGGTCTGACTCGTTACTTACTAAAGCTGGTGTCAATCAAGCAGCTATTTTAGGTGACGGTCTAAAAAATTTACCGTTTTCAAAAGTTTATAGCAGTGATTTAGGTCGCGCCAAGGGAACGGCAGATATAGTATTATCTGTTAGGCATGACAAGATGATGGATGAGTTAGAAATAGTGCCTAACTTTAGAGAACAATTCTTTGGCTCATTTGAAGGTGACCATCTCAACATGCTATCACAGCTTTTTGAGGATGATGATAAACTGTTGTCATCGGTTGTCAATGATAGTGAACTAGCTAAATTCAAATCTGAAGATGACATTATGAATCAATTCAAATTAGTTGATCCAACTCATGAAGCTGAGAATGCTTCAGAATTTTGGAAAAGAGTGGATCAGGGATTCAATTATGTTTATTCGAAAGCGCATGATGGTGACAAAATTTTGATTATAACCCACGGTGCCCTCATTAGAAAATTGGCAACACGTTTTACGGGCACTTATCATCAAAATCCTGACAATGCTTCTTTATCAATTTTTGAAATGGATGAAACAAAGTGCATGAAATTGGTTTCATACGATCAATTAGTATCTAGGAAATCATCTTTATAAATATTTTATTTTTTTGACATTCTCTGATGTTAACCAGAAATATGGACTAATTTTCTGGTTGCCATCAGAGATTTTTTATTTTAATTGAGTTAATTAGAACAGTCACTTATCTTCCGTCACGAACCGCTCATCGTTGCTTTCGAACCACTTAACCAGCAAATGAACATCAGCAAACTTTTTTCAACTATGATAGTCAGTGTTCAAGTAAAACAATCTAAAGGTATACGATCAAAAAATTGAACAAATCGCTTTTGGAAATCTTGAAACGATCAAAAGGAGTTTTTATCATGGCAAATATTTTAGAAATTATTTTTCAAATAATTCACAACACACCTTTCTGGGTTTGGGTGGTGCTAATCATACTTGTTAAACGAGGAACTGCATTAATGCATGATGGTCCTAGTTCTTTGGGAAAGTCAGTTATTATGCCACTAATTTTCATTGTGTGGGGATTAAATACAGTAGTGACAAAGTTTGCAGATCCTGATGTGATTTTGGGATTTTATATTGTATCATTGCTTCCAGGATTCTTGTTAAGCTATTTATTATATATGAATCGCAAATTTTATGTCGAGAATGGGCAGTTAATCCAAGCGGGGAGTAAATTGCCAATCACGATCATGCTATCAAACTTTTTCGTAAAATATTTTTTGAATGTTTTAACGGCGATGCACCCGGCTTTGTATAACCAAATGCAATTTAATATTTTTTACGGTATTATTTCTGGATTTACGGTAGGATTATTCTTTGGGGGTATCTACAAAACGCTTACTGCGCAGAAACAAATGTTCACAACGAAATAATCATCTTAAAATAGAATTAGGTTTGGCAGGCACACTATGGTAATGTATTCATCAATCATTGACATAATAGATAGCAGGAATGTGACAAATTTAGTGAATCAGTTAATGCTGATTTGCTTTTTTTTGACAGTTTATAGTTATAATGTTAGCAAAAATGTCGTTTATAATCTTAATTAATTCTTAACATTCTTATCAAATGTGTTATAATTTAATTATCCAGTGATCTTGAAAGTGAGAAAGAATGTATGAAAAAATCTTTGTTAGTAAGTGCTGTTGCGGCCTCAGTTGTTAGTGGACAGGTAATTGAGGTTTCTGCTAGTACAACGTATAATGTCAAAACGGGTGATACCTTATATGCCATTGCATTAAAAAATAATTTAAGTGTTAATGAGATTAAGCTAACAAATCATTTGAGTTCAAACACTATTTATTCTGGGCAAAAGTTAATATTAGATAAATCAGCCACATCTAGCACGACTGCATCAACCACAGTTTCGACAAAATCTAGTAATACATATACGGTTAAATCTGGTGATTCATTATCAAAGATTGCCACAAGCTATGGTATGAGCGTATCTCAGATTGCTACTTTAAATCAAATAAGTAATGTTAATGTTATTCGTGTTGGTCAAATTCTAAAAGTAGCTGGTACAAGTGCAACGACTAGCCAAAGTAGTGCGACGAATATTACCACTAGTAAAGTGTCGGTTAACACAGGCACTTACACAGTTAAATCAGGTGATACACTTTCCAAAATTGCTAGTTCAAATAAAATGACGGTAGCACAGTTGGCTTCGCTAAACAACATAACAAATGTGAACATGATCAAGGTCGGTCAAGTCCTAAAAGTGACGCAAACAACTACCGCAGCTCAGTCTGCAACAAGCGCGTCAACTAGTACTAGTAATACAACTACTGGTACTAGTAATACAGCGTCCTATACAGTTAAATCGGGTGATACACTTTCTAAAATAGCTGCAAACTATAATATGAGCCTTACGCAAATTGCTAGTTTAAATCAAATAAGCAATGTCAATGCGATTCGTATTGGGCAGGTTTTGAAAGTTTCCCAAACTACTACGAGTGCTAATCAATCATCAACCACTACTTCTAAGGCAACAACAACTACCAGTACCAGTACAACGACAACAACCGGTAGTTATAAGGTTAATTCTGGCGATACACTTTATGCCATTGCTGCGAAATTAGGAGTAAATATTAATACATTGTTGTCTTTAAATGGCTTGAATTTGTCAAGTACAATTTATGTCGGGCAAGTATTAAAAACTGCTGCAACAACAGCTACCACTACTACTCCTAATACTACAAATTTAGCAACGTCAACAGGGGGAAGTATTTTAACTACTGGATTGAGCGCTACCCAAGCTGCTTGGCTAAATACTGCTGTGGCTGATGCAAAAGCTGCCACAGCTGGGACAGGTGTATTAGCCTCGGTTACAGTGGCACAGGCAATTCTTGAAAGTGGCTGGGGGCAATCAACTTTAGCTTCAGCACCATATTATAACTTATTTGGCATTAAGCAAGGGACTGGCTGGCAAGGTTCAATTGTAAACATGAACACGTCTGAATATGTGAATGGCAAGTGGGTGACAGTCTTGGCGCCATTTAGATCATATAGTTCACAGATGGCTTCGTTTCAGGACCACACGAATTTCTTATTGACGAATAGTCGCTACGCTGCTAACGGGGTGATTAATGCCAAAAATTATGTGGCGATGGCTAATGGCTTACAAGCAGCAGGGTATGCGACTGCACCAACCTATGCTAGTACATTGATTAGCTTAGTTGAACGATATAATTTGCAATCATTAGATTAGTTAAGTTGCATAATTGCTAAGGTCGTAGTTTTTACTACGATTTTTTTTCTTACTATTATCAATAACGGCCTAATCTGATTTTAAGAACTCAAATACAAATTTTTGCAATTGATTCAAAGAGGTAATCAGTTGTGGATTTGGTCCTTTATCAAGACTATATTTGATAAAAATCGTTGCATTAGCAGCATATAATTCTGAAAAATAGGCTACTGGCATGCCTTTGATGATATCAATTTGCTGTTCTTGAAGCATGTAATCATAGAATTCGTCATACAACAAGTTTTTGAGTTTATATTCTAAACTGTCTTGATGGTTAATATGTTTTATTTCAAAGAGTCGCTTCATTATTTCAGCATCATGCTCAAGAAATTCGGTCATTTGTAATAGGGCATTTGAAATATCTTTTTGATGCAGTCTATTTTGAATATACTTTTTCAGCGTGTTGATTTGGGTAGTATTAATCGCGGAGAGTAAATCGTATTTGTCAGCGTAGTGCCGATAAAAAGTAATACGACTAATACCAGCCTCGTCACAAATTTGATTGATGGTTAATTTAGAAAAATCAGTTGACTTGAGTACATTTAAAAAGGCAGTTTGAATTTCTTGGTTAGTGATTTCAAATCTAGTTGTCATAGTAGCGTTTATCCTTTCAAAAATGGTGGGAATGTAACAATTTGCCCGTGATTGTAACTCGTTTTTATCTAAATAGTTCGTTATCGTAGTATTTAGGAAAAGGAGGATACAATATGTATCAGAATTATCATACAGACGAACAATTCAATTTTCAAATCAACCGATTCATTGAACCTTTTTATGAAAATGAAACGGTTCAGGCTGATGTCTATGCTGCTGCAAAGCACATTACTGATGTTAAAAGCTGGATTTCGGTTTGGATGGCATTAGGACAGAAAGCTAATGATGCAAAGCAGTACGCACTGTCTTCTGCTTACTACCAACTTGCAGATTTTTTTGTCGGCGAAGATGATCCAATTAAAGCACAAACTTACTCATTGTTTAAGTCAAATTATTATCAATCCATTGATAAATCTCAAATTGAGTTTGACCAAATACCTTATCAACATGGTAAAATACCAGTTGCAATTATCCGTCAGGTGGGTGCTACAAAAACTTTGGTCTTTCACGGTGGCTTTGATTCTTACTTGGAGGAATTGATCCGTTTGGTATTGACTCATTGTATCGGAGCATTAAAGTCATACAATTTTGTATTATTTGAAGGGCCAGGTCAGGGGATGTCGCTAAAATCTGGTTTGCCAATGACTTGCCAATGGGAGCTTCCTGTTAAGGCTGTTCTTGATTATTATAACCTTGAGGAAGCTGACTTGATGGGGATGTCCTTAGGTGGTTATCTGTCAATGCGGGCCGCTGCGTTTGAACCTAGAATTAAAAAAGTGATCGCCTTTGATGTCTATTATAGTATGATGGATTCTTTGATAATGAAATTACCTGATAAGGCAGTGAATGCAGTCCATAAAATCAACAATCCAGTGATTGCAGCCCTAGTTAATCGTAAAATCATGGCGGCAACGCAAAACGATGTGGATATGGCCTTTAAAATTCAAAAAGGCAATGAAGTGATGCATACAAAAAAGCCATCGGATTTAATCAAAGCTATTTCAAAGTTTACAATGGCTGGTATCGAGGACAAGATTACACAAGATGTCTTATTATTAGCGGGTGATCATGATATGTATGTGCCATCAAAAACAGTTGATGACGTAGCCAAGTCATTAATAAATGCCAAATCGGTTATCACCTATCTATTTGATCAGGCAAGTGGTGGGGAGAGGCACTGTCAAGTTGGCAATAAACAAATTGCTTTTGACAAAATTAATCACTTTCTGGGGTGATTTTAGTTGAGTGTGTTAATAGTAATTTAGTAACATTCATTTTAAAAAGTAAGGTGACATAATGAAGTCACCTTACTTTTTTGGCGTTATTGGTAGGTAATCGTATTGTTGTGTATAGGCAGATTTAATCTAATGTTGTCGTTAATGTATTTATTATTACTATTTTGCTTTACAAGCTAGTGATTTGTGTTACACTACTAGTTTGCAATACATAATAGAGGAGAAGGGGTGATCACTTGCCGCAAAATGATATTTCCAGTCAAATGCTTAAAGGTATTCTGCAAGGTTGTTTGTTGATTCTAATTAATCAGCGACCTTATTATGGTTATGCAATCAGTCAAGAACTTTCAAGATATGGATTTGCTGATGTGCCAAAGGGCACAATCTATCCATTATTGATGAGTATGGAAAAAAAAGGTCTGATTATAGGTAAAATGCAACCGTCGAAAGATGGACCACAACGCAAATATTACCATATAACGGCCAATGGTAAACAAGCTCGACAAACATTTCTAAATAAATGGGATACGCTGTCACTCAATGTCAATGATTTAATAAATGAAAGAAGGAATGATTCATGAACAACGATAATTTGATTAATAGAAACAATCAGTTACGGGAAAAATTAAATTCAGCAAACAAACAATACTATGAAGATTTGCTAACCTATATCCGCGGCAAATCAATGTTTAATAGAGAAAGAGATGTAGAGCAACTCATGTTAGACATGCTGCACGACTTAATTGACGCTCAAAGTAATGGACAATCTGCCGAAAGCTATTTTGGTAAAAATCCACAAGCCTTGGCTGATGAAATATTGCAAACATTACCCAAATCTTTTTTTGAAACTTTCAAACTAGCTTGCTATATCTTGTTTGGTTATGTTCTCTTCTTTACCATTCCCAGCATGGCAATACCTTCAGCAAAATTTGACCTTGGTAATTTAATGATAACTGGCGTACTTGGTTTCATTTGGTCTCTAGGCGTTTTATGGTTGATAGGGCAAGAAACATATCAAAAAAGTAAATTCAAAAAATATACTAGTTACACTGCTTGTGCTTTGATTTTTGTTGGCCTGATCATAGGAAGTGTTTTCCTGAAAACACCACTTTCTTTGAGTTTACCGGGTTGGTGGGGTATTGGTACTATCCTAATTTTATTTGTTATCACAACAACCATTTTCCTAGTTGAGCGTAAACGGATGCCTTTTCTTATTACTATTTATGTTTTGATTGTACTTGATACGCTACTGGGTATTGGTAGCCGAATTCCGGGTTTTGCTGATTTGTTAACACAACCGATTTCTAAATCAACCGCATTATGGGTTATATTAATTGGCGTGCCAATCGTTGCAGTTGCATTTGGCTTTGGAACTTACCGTTATCTCATGAAAAATGACGCTACGAACTAACATTAAGTAGCAGCTGATTCTTCCAAAAAATACTTTTTTTAAAAAATTTAACTTCTTTTTTATTTACAATTTGTTAGTAATTTAATGACAATGTGCAATTAGTTGATAGCACATTAAAAGCAATCTTCTTTGTTTCTTAAACATTGAAGATTGCTTTTTTGATAATAATTAAAGTACTTTCATGAGAATTCAGAAATGAAAGTGAGCAACTGTAGCACAAAAAAAGCGCCAGTTAATCCAAGACATTGTTCAACCTACTTAGCTATAACAAATGAAAACGCATTGCCATCGAAATGTAACACTGGCGCGAAGATTGGATCATGATTCGTAGCAATTTAGTTTGCAACTTGAATTTAGGATGTTTCATTCAAAATTTTATACGCCATACCTTCCGTCATGATGACGTCGGTAATTAATTTGCCTTTGATTGCACCAATAACTGGCTTATATTTTGATTTTCCTCTCACCAAGCAAATTCTTTTTGGGACCTTCAATATTTGGTCAATGCTAAGACCCAACACTTTATCGGCTTCAAGATTTAAAAAACGACCATTAATATCGTAAGGGCGACCATAAATCAAGCCAGCAATTTCTTGAGTATTAACAGTAGAAAAAATTGCATTCAAATTTTGCTTCCAAATTGGAATAGAATCAAGTGATAATATTGTGCCAACACCGGTAATCAACGCATCCATATTATCGGCGACCGCAATGGTATTTTGTAAAGAAGGCTCTGAGTACAAACCATTTCGAACACTGTCGTTTAAAATGTACAACGGTGCTGGTAAGGTTAAAAATTCACCAGAAACTTTTTTTGCGGCTCTTTCAACCATTCTCATTGAGCCGGCGGTTGAATTATACTTCATGTTTTCTCCCAAAAACTGTGTGAATTTAACACGCTCAAGCGGTCTGTTTTTTAAACTATCAATCATGGTGTAGATGGTTTCGCCCCATGTTAAACCAACAATTTTATTATTATCTTGTAGAACCTCATCAACGTAGGTAGCGGCAAAATTAGCAAGGTGCTCGGATGTTGTTATATTGTTAATGTCATCTTGAACCACATAAAAATTGATGTCTTTGAACTTGTCGCGCAAAATATGCTCAATCTGCGGATTACGATTAGAATTTTCAGTGATTTCGATCTTAACAATTCCAACTTTAACCGCTTCATTAAGGTATTTATTAACTAAATAACGACTAATGTTGTATTTTTTTGAAATATCACCGAACGGCAATTTGTTTAAATAATAATCCTCAGCAATTTGGGAAAGTATTGTTCTTTCGAGCATGACGAATGCCTCCATTTGTTATCTTTACAAATTGTACAAATAATTTATAAAAATATCAAATTATTTCAAAAAAAATAAATGATTTTAAAAATATTAATTTAAAAAAACTAAATCGTTTTTAAATATTTAAAAATAAAAAATCTAAACAAAATTTATTTTAAATATTTTAAAAAAACAGTTGACTTTTTAGAATGACAACCATAGAATGAGTTTGTTATCAGTTATGCGTTTTGTAATAACTGAAAAAGAAAAAGGAGTTATTTATGGTAAATATGGATGAAGTGCTTTCAGTTCATCAAGCACATACAGGTGTACTCGATATTGAATCTTGTTTTGATATCACCACACCAACTGATTTAAGTGAAGCATACACACCAGGCGTTGCTGGACTAGCGAAACTCATTGCTAAAGATACGTCAAAAAAACGCGATTACACAATGAGTGGGAAACTAATTCCAGTTATTACAGATGGATCTGCTGTTCTTGGTTTAGGCAATATTGGGCCAGCAGCTGGCTTGCCAATTGTGGAAGGTAAAGCATTAATCTACAAAAATTTTGCAAATGTTGACGCTTTACCCATGGCGTTGAATCAAATGAGTGTTGATCAATTCGTTGATACAGTTAAAGCTATTGCACCATCGTTTGCTGGTATTCATTTGGAAGACATTTCGGCACCTAAGGTGTTCGAAATTGAACGACGTTTGAGCCATGAACTTGACATACCGGTTTATCACGATGATCAGACAGGAACAGCAATTGTTGTATTAGCGGGTATTATTAATGCGGCAAAAGTTGTTGGTAAAAATGTTCATGATTTGAAAATTGTTGTTAACGGTATTGGTGCTGCAGGTGTGGCAACAACAAAAATTTTGATTGCGGCTGGTATTTCTAATATTACATTGGTAGACATTAACGGCGTTATTAATTTGGGCGACGCAAATTCAAACAGTTACCAGCAAGAGCTTGTACGTGAGGTTACTCAAGTAGATGGCAAATCATTAGACGATGTTATTGCAAATCAAGATGCATTTATTGGTTTGTCAGATGCCAATGTTTTCAGCGGAAAACAAGTAGCTCGGATGAACGAGAATCCTATCATTTTTGCATTAGCAAATCCTGTACCAGAAATTTCACCTGATGATGCTAAAAAAGCTGGTGCAGCAGTTATTGCTACTGGTTCGTCACAATGGCCAAACCAAGTCAACAATGTACTTGTATTTCCTGGTTTGTTTAAAGGATTGCTGGAAAGTGGTATTAAACACGTTGACATGGCACTTCAACTTAATGTTGCACGTGCTTTGGCAAACATGATTAGTGATCCAGATGCCACCCATATTGTACCAGCTGTCTTTGATAATGACGTTGTGAACTCGGTAGAAACAGCAGTAGTTGATTATGCTAAACAGCACGCTTAAAACGATATGATGTCAAATGAAATTAAAACAATAGATTTAAAGGATAAGTCAGTACGACGTGGTTGGCAAAATTTTTTAATGGCTTGTGGCATCAAAAATTTTGATGATAGTGAGTTAAATCCTTTAGATATCACAATCGCGGTGTATGAAAACGAGGAAATTGTTGGGACTGGTTCGATTGCTTGGGACGTGATTAAGTACGTTGCAGTGCAAGAAACAACAATATCGGGTCACAGTACACTCTTTAATCAACTCATGACAAAACTAGAAAACTTTATGGCCGTTGAGGGACGTTTTCATCAATTTGTTTTCACCAAACCAATTTACCAAAAAAGTTTTGAATACATTGGGTTCAAAACGTTGGCTGAATGTGAACAAGGAATTTTGCTGGAAAAAGGATTGCCAGATATTAAGGAATACTTGTCAACAATTCCGCGTCCCAAAACACCTATTGATAAAGTAGCCAGTGTTGTTATAAATGCCAATCCATTTACAAACGGTCATCGTTTCCTAATTGAAGAGGCATCCCGAGATAATGAACTGGTCTATGTGTTTGTATTAAATCAAGAAGCTTCGTTATTTCATACCGATGAGCGTATTGCGCTCGTCAAGTCAGGTGTGCAAGACTTATCCAACGTCATTGTGGTTAATGGTGGTGCTTATATCATTAGTTATCTGACGTTTCCTGCGTATTTTCTAAAACATAACGATTCTGCCATTGATTATCAAACAACAATAGATGTCAGATTGTTTAAATATAAAATTGCTTCAGTTTTAGGCATAACTAGTCGATATGTTGGCAGTGAACCGCTATCACACACCACAAACTTGTACAATCAAAAGTTAATTTCTGAATTAAATCCGCAAATTGAAGTTCATGTTATTCAGAGGAAACTAGCGACGGGTAATCTGGGTGTTATATCGGCACGCACCGTCCGTGAAGCAATTGATAAAGGAGATGAAACAGTATGGCAAAGAATGGTGCCTGAAACGACACAGCATTTTATTTCAAATAACTTACTAGAATTGCAACAACGTATTAGAAAGGGACAAAATATTAATGGAAATTAAAAAAACAGCCATTGCGGGAACATTAGAATCTTCCGATGTTCAAATCATGTTAAGCAAAGGGACAGTTGGAGTGGAATTTGATTTGGTTTCTGATGTGGCAAAACAATTTGCCGATGATATTAAATCAACAATTAAAGAAACATTGGGATTGTATGGCATAGAAAATGCTGTGGTGAAAGTTGTTGATAAAGGGGCATTGGACATGGTTATCAAGGCACGTACCCTTACGGCGATTCAAAGAGCTTTAGATGCTGTTGATCAACCAAATTGGGAGGTTTTGTAATGAATAACGAACGATTACGTCGCACAATGATGTTTGTTCCTGGTAATAACCCAGCTATGGTTAAAGATGCAGGAATTTTTGGAGCTGACTCTATCATGTTTGATTTGGAAGATGCAGTTTCTTTGGCTGAGAAAGATTCAGCACGTTATCTGGTTTATGAAGCGCTTCAAACAGTAGACTATGGTTCTTCAGAATTAGTCGTGCGTATCAATGGACTAGATACACCGTTTTATAAAAATGATATTAAAGCAATGGTGAAAGCTGGTATTGACGTTATTAGATTGCCTAAAGTTGAAACGGCAGCGATGATGCATGAATTGGAAAGTCTAATCACCGACGCGGAAAAAGAGTTTGGTCGTCCAGTTGGCACAACACATATGATGGCAGCTATTGAATCGGCGCTTGGTGTCGTTAATGCGGTTGAAATTGCTAATGCTTCTGACCGTATGATTGGTATCGCTTTATCAGCCGAAGACTATACAACTGATATGAAAACACATCGTTATCCTGATGGCCAAGAACTCTTGTATGCACGTAATGTTATCTTACATGCTGCACGTGCCGCCGGTATCGCAGCATTTGACACTGTGTTTACCAATTTGAATGATGAAGAAGGATTTTATCGAGAAACTCAGTTAATTCATCAATTGGGATTTGACGGTAAATCATTGATTAACCCCCGTCAAATTGAGATGGTAAATAAAGTTTATGCGCCAACAGAAAAAGAAATTAACAACGCGCAAAATGTTATTGCTGCTATTGAAGAAGCCAAACAAAAGGGTTCTGGTGTTATATCAATGAACGGGCAGATGGTTGATAGACCAGTTGTCTTGCGTGCACAACGTGTGATGAAACTAGCTAACGCCAATCATTTAGTAGATTCGGAGGGAAATTACATTGAAAAATAAAGTAAATATCGACGTTCCTGATGCTATTTTGGAACAATTAGATGATAGTGTGTTTGAAAGCACAAATTATGGCAATCCTGAGATTCAAAGAGTTGGTCCTAAGGTGCGAGCCACTACTGGAGAAAGTAAAGTTCAAAGTTCAATTGATGATGTCTTGTCAAATACTTTAAAAGATGGCATGACAATTTCATTTCATCATCACTTTCGAGAAGGTGACTTTGTCTTTAACAAAGTCATGAGAAAAATTATTGACATGGGCTATCAAAATCTTACATTAGCGCCTTCTTCTTTAACAAATGTTATGAATGATATTGTGATTGAAGCAATTAAAAAGGGTGTTGTCACTAATATCACTTCTTCTGGTATGCGTGGCACACTTGGTGATGCGGTATCACATGGTATTCTCAAAAATCCAGTTATCTTCCGTTCTCACGGCGCACGTGCACGTGCAATTGAATCTGGTGAAATCAAAATTGATGTTGCATTTCTAGGTGTACCTAATTCAGACGAAATGGGTAATGCTAACGGTATGAATGGTGACGCTGCTTTTGGATCACTAGGATATGCACTAATTGATGCGCAGTATGCGGATAAACTAGTTTTGATTACAGATACGATTATGCCTTACCCCAACACACCCGCTTCAATTAAGCAGACTCAGGTTGACTATGTCGTTAAGGTAGATAAAGTAGGTGATCCCGACAAAATTGGATCAGGTGCGACAAGATTTACAAAAGATCCAAAGGAACTAAAGATAGCAAAAACGGTTAATGACGTTATTGTTAATTCTAAGTATTTCAAGAATGATTTCTCATTTCAAACAGGATCAGGTGGTGCTGCACTTGCTGTAACTAGATTCTTGAGAGAGGCAATGGTGGCCCAAAACATCAAGGCTTCATTTGCATTGGGTGGTATCACTAAACCTACTGTTGATCTTTTAAATGAAGGCCTAGTTAATCGTGTAATGGACGTACAAGACTTTGATAAAGGTGCCGCAAGCTCTATGAAGCTAAGTCCTAATCAGCAAGAAATTGATGCTTCTTGGTATGCCGATCCTGCTAACAAAGGCGCAATGGTTGATAAATTAGATGTTGCTATTTTGTCGGCCTTAGAAGTTGATACTAACTTTAATGTCAATGTCATGTCAGGTTCTGATGGCGTTATCCGAGGTGCAATTGGTGGACATCAAGACGCTGCAACTGCCAAATTGACTATTATTTCTGCACCCTTAGTTCGAGGCAGAATTGCGACGATTGTTCCTAAAGTTAATACTGTTATCACCCCCGGAGATTCAATTGATGTTGTGGTCACAGAGGTTGGTATTGCGATTAATCCTAAAAGAACGGATTTGGTAGAACAGCTAAAGCAAGTGCCAGGATTGCCAATTTACAGTATTGAAGAGTTGCAACAAAAGGCTGAAAAAATTGTTGGCCAACCAGCACCCCTCAAATTTACAGATCGTGTAGTAGCTGTGGCAGAATATCGTGATGGTTCAGTCATTGATGTTATCAAAGAAGTCGCAGATTAAGTGATTGCGTATTTTATTGGCGAAAAGCGAATCATATTTGATTCGCGTACATAGCAAATAAAAGCAGAAGGAAAAACGAATGGACTATTTTGAAGGTGGAGAACGCCTTAACTTAATGCAAGTTCTTGATAATAGAGAATGGCGCGAAAAATACCAAAAACAGTTAATGGCAAGTTTCCCAACAGCTGTCATCACTAGTGTCAAGCTTAACTTGCCGGGACCTATCAAAACGTCACCAAAATTACAGTCAGTATTCCAAAACATAATTAATGACTTGAACCCAGTTTTCAAAGATCTTCAAATTATTAAAGAAGCATCATTTGTAGATCAAAGCACTGGCCCTGAAATATTTTTTGTCACGAGCGGTTGTTTGAAACTAGTAAAGCAAATCATGATTACTTTTGAGGAAAGCCACCCACTGGGACGTTTGCTTGATTTAGATGTCATGTGTCAAAACGCTGATAAGCAATTATCTCGCGAAGAACTGGGATTTGCCCCAAGAAAGTGTTTGTTGTGTGGAAAAGATGCCAAAACTTGCATAAAAGAAGGTAATCATTCTCTTGCAGAGGGATACATTCAGATTAATAAGATGCTTCATAATTTTGAAAAATCAAAAATGATTGTGCCACAAATGACTCAAAGTCAAGTTGTTAATGCAGCACTTACTGGCATGCTTTATGAAGTATCGTTAGCCCCGAAACCGGGCCTTGTAGATCCAATCAGTAATGGCGCGCACAAAGATATGACGGTTTTTACATTCATAGATAGCTCATTGGCATTACAACCTTATTTAAATGAAGCATATCGTATTGGTAATCAATTTAAAGGGACAGATTTACCTAGGATGTTTTCATTATTAAGGAATGCTGGCATAAGGGCTGAAAAGGATATGTTTGCAGCGACGAATGGTGTCAATACCCATAAAGGTGCTGTATTCTCGTTAGGAATTATGGTAACGGCAGTTGCGTATGCAACACAGAAAGGTATTACTAACTTACTGACGATTCAAAAAGTAATTAGCGACATGACTCAAGATCTCGTAAAAAACGATTTAGGTAAAAACAACTTACGCAATAGCCAAAATCGACAAACAGCAGGAGAACGTCAATTCATTAAATATAAAATTCCGGGTGTTCGTGGTGAGGCTGAAAAAGGCTTTCCAATCGTGATGAATCTTGCGTTGCCATTTCTCTGTGAGCAACAGGGTAACTTAAATCAACGACTATTAAACACGTTGATGAAGATTGCGGGTAATATTGATGATACTAATCTAATCAAAAGGGCCGGTGATGCTACGATTTCAAAAGACATGCAGCACTGGTCAATGACGTTTTTCCAAATTGGTGGTAGTTACACACCAGAGGGGCTAAAGTTTCTCAATGATTTAGATCAAATGTTTATTAAACGAAACCTTAGCATGGGCGGTGCGGCAGATAACTTAATTTTAACCATATTCTTAGCAAGATTGGTGGGATCTTTATGAGTATGAGCTACATTGTGACAAACGATCACGTCAGGCTCGCTTACAGTGATGTTGGAGATGGTCCAACCATGATATTTTTACCGGGCTACTCTGATATCAAAGAGACGTGGTATTTTCAATCTAAATACTTTTCCGAAAATGGGTACCGTATTATTTGTTTGGACTGGAGAAGCCATGGGTGTTCAGCGCATACAGCCAAAAATATGAAAATCATGCGTTTAGCTGCCGATTTACACGAACTGATTACAACCTTAAAGTTAGAAAATGTCATTTTGATTGGTCATTCAATGGGTGCTATTGTGATTTGGGCGTATGTGACAATATTTGGACAAACAAATGTTAGCAAAATAATTACAGTCGACGAATCACCAAAACTAATTAATGATGTCGGTTGGCAAGCAGGAATAAAAAACCTTAATTGGGATAATTTTATTGAATTGGCACCGTTAATTTTGCAGCAACCATTGACTGAACAGCAGATGCCAGCAACATTGAAAAATATTCGTAATAGATTTAAAACAGATCATCCATTTGATGCTGATTTGGGATACGGACTACTATTAGATCATATGAAACAGGATTGGCGGACAACCGTTATTAACATAACAGTTCCTCAATTATTTGTTGTCGGTGACAAATCACCATTATGGGCAGGTGATTATAGTAATTATTGTGAAAAAAAGAACAATATAAATATTTTTAAAACTTTAATTAAAAATACAGGGCACTTTCCGCAAATCGAAGACGCAGAACGCTTTAACAGTGAAATAGATTTTTTTCTTAAAAATACTTAAATGATTAAAAGTTTGGTGTCTATTTTTTTAAAAATTTTTAACATTTTATGTGAATAAAATAACAAGCGAAAGAAGTTAATCATGATAAACGAAAAAGAAACAAACGGCAATAAGTCAAAGCTCAAAAGTGCTTTAGGTGCTGTGGACAAAATTAAAATTAGCGGGATTGGATTGGTTGTGAAGTGAACCCCAATAGTTGGACAAAATAGAATTAACTAGCGGACTCAGTGGTGAGTTGTCGATATTGAACCGGCGACAGACCATTGAGTTTTTGTTTGATACGGTGATTGTTGTAATAATTGATAAAGTCATCAACGACCACTTTGAAATCATGAA
>NZ_VJYC01000052.1:0-343 GCF_030400235.1 Leuconostoc sp. UCMA20149 | reverse complement strand
GTTATACACTCGTCAATCGGCGAGATTGGGTGGGCACAGTGGTTTCAGCGAAACCAAAGGCTTATTCAAATTCAGCGTGGGAATATGATATTCAGTATTCAAACGGCGTACACAGTGTACACGTTGCCGAGCAAGATGTGACCACCATTGCGGCAGCAAAATATAGTGTAGGTCAAACAGTTAAAATAGCAAGTAATGCCTGGTCAGAAACTAATGGTTATACACTCGTCAATCGGCGAGATTGGGTGGGCACAGTGGTTTCAGCGAAACCAAAGGCTTATTCAAATTCAGCGTGGGAATATGATATTCAGTATTCAAACGGCATACACAGTGTACACGTTGC
>NZ_VJYC01000051.1:0-437 GCF_030400235.1 Leuconostoc sp. UCMA20149 | reverse complement strand
GTGCGACTAGTAATCCAAGATACGATTAAGACTAATACAACTGCACCAATAATTGAAGGAATAAGTGCCATTCCTGCTAAGCTTGGTCCCCATGATCCAAGAAGGCTTTCACCTAACCAAGAACCAATTAAACCAGCAATGATGTTACTAATCCATCCCATAGCTGCACCGCGGCTTGTAATTGCTCCTGCAATAGCACCGATAACTGCACCTACGATAAGTGTCCAAATTAATCCCATAATGATATCTCTCCTTCTGGTTCTCTATCAGAACCTAAGTCCAGATTACCACTGTCATATTTTTTCCGCAAATATTTAGCTTGCACTTTTATCACGTTTGATTCTAAAAAAGGGCTTAGTGACTACTAATCAAACTGGCTATAAAATTAATCATAGTGGCAATGAGGAGTGTGCTAAAGGCAAAAGAAATGAGTGAGT
>NZ_VJYC01000050.1:0-475 GCF_030400235.1 Leuconostoc sp. UCMA20149 | reverse complement strand
TATTAATTACATATACTTAAATAATACTTATAATTTGATTTTATAATATCTATTGCATATTAATTTTAACCATGTTTATTATTAATTAAGGTATATTTTTCTTAATAATTATTCTTCCCGTGGGGTATTAAAAATGTTAAAGCAAGTTGCTCTAATTGCATTAATGGGTCTTTCCGCATCTGCGATGGCAGGCCAGTGGCAAGTTAAGGTAGGTGGCTCGGTTGTTTCTCCGACTGGTGAGTATCAGCTTGGCCCAGATGCTGAGCTAAAAGCTGCGGACGAATTAGCATTTACACCATCGGTTGAATATTTCTTTAATGACAACATCTCTGCAGAATTATTACTTGCAGCACCCATTAATCATGATGTTGAATTAAATGGTACAGATGTAGTGCGAATTAAACATTTACCACCAACACTGACTGCAAAGTATCATTTTAAAAACTCAACTCGCTTTACTCCATACATTGGTGTA
>NZ_VJYC01000005.1:0-145266 GCF_030400235.1 Leuconostoc sp. UCMA20149 | reverse complement strand
CATACCAAACATTAACTGAAGTCCAAGCAGCCATTGGTTGGTATATCAATTTTTATAATCGCAATCGTATCTCAAATGTCGCCTAATTAACTGAATAAAAATAGTCCAATTTATTGACTTCTGAGCACTGTTTCCGGATGAGTTACTTTGCTTATTTTTTTCGTTAAATTTTCTGAAACTGATAACATAAATTATTCCCCCAAAAAAATTATTCTGAAATATTTTTAAACATTTTTTCTGTTAGATGAACCATCTGCTGCCATTCTTCATCAGTTAATCCGCTATTACTAGCTAACAATTGTGGAAGCTGCAATGCTTGCTGTCGTTTCAACTTTCCCTCAGATAACAACGTCAACTCAACAATTCGCTCATCTTCAGTTGAACGTACTTTTGAAATTAATCCCCTATCGGTCATTCTTTTAAGCATGGGTGATAATGTACCATATTCTAAGTCCAACAGTCTTCCCAACTCATTAACCGTTAGTTTTTGCTTATCGTAGAGAGCAACCAGCACAAGATATTGCGGATATGTTAATCCCAATTGTTTTAGTCGTGGCATATACATTCGCTGAATTGCACGAGAGGTCACATAGATATAAAAACACAAGTGGTTGTCTAACTTAATGTTGTCATTATTAACTGGAATTTCCAAGTTCGTCGCCTTCTTTCTTAACAACTACATTGTACACCATTAAATAGTGCACAATGTATAAATTAGCGAAATTCCCAAAAGAAGGATAAAGAACAATGTTTAGCGGTGTGTGTAACATTTTGTACACAAAAAAAGGCAAGCCTACCAAAAGCTTACTCTTTTTAATTGCGATATATATTACTTAACGGCATCCTTCAAGGCTTTACCAGGCTTGAATGCAGGAACCTTTGAAGCAGCGATTTCGATTTCTTCACCAGTTTGTGGGTTACGACCCTTACGAGCTGCACGATCACGAACTTCAAAGTTACCGAAGCCAATCAATTGAACCTTTTCGCCCTTTTTCAAAGCTGCTTCAATTGATGCAAAGACAGCATCAACTGATGCGACAGCATCTTTCTTTGTCAAACCAGTTGCTTTTGCAACTGAATCTACTAATTCTTGCTTGTTTGCCATGTTCTTTTCTCCTGAGAGTTATTTTATGATTGGCGCAAAGCGCCGTGTGAAATTTGTCGAAACATTATTTCATGTACTTAGAATAACACAAGAAAGCGCTTATGTGTAGTGTTATCAAGGGTTTTCGGCATTTCGTAATAATTACGTTACATAATTTCAATATTTGTGAAATTAAGTTACTTTCTGGCACGAACAATTAGCTTAATCGGTGTCCCTGTAAAGTCAAAGGCTTCTCGAATTTTATTTTCAAGGAAGCGTTCATAAGAAAAGTGCATTAGCTCTACGTCGTTGACAAATATAACAAATGTTGGCGGCTGAACTGCTACTTGTGTCGCATAGTAGACACGCAAGCGCCTACCATTATCCGAAGGTGTCGGATTAATCGCAATAGCGTCCATAATGACATCATTCAGGGTTGACGATCCAATTCGCTTTCGGTGGTTGTCATCAACATCCTTTACCAACTGAGGCAATCTGTCTAAACGTTGGCCCGTTTTGGCTGACACAAAAACAATCGGTGCATAGTCCAAAAATTTGAATTCATCCCGAATCAAATTTTCAAAATCAGACATCGTGTGATCATCCTTTTCAATTGCATCCCATTTGTTTACAACAATAATCATCGCACGGCCAGCATCATGCGCAAAGCCAGCCACATGCTTATCTTGTTCTCTAATACCTGCTTCTGCATCGAGAACCATTAAGATAACATTGCTATCATCAATGGCCTTCATAGCGCGCATCACGGAATACTTTTCAGTATTTTCATAGATTTTACCGCGTTTTCTCATACCAGCGGTATCTACCATCACAAACTCGTCACCATCAGGCGTAACAAACCGCGTATCGATAGCGTCACGTGTCGTACCTTCAATATCAGAGACAATGACTCTTTTTTCACCTAACATCGCATTTACAATTGAAGACTTTCCAACGTTTGGGCGTCCAATAATACTAAATCGTATGGCTTCGTCTTCTTGTTCAGCAGCTTCATCAGGGAAATGTTTAACCACTTCATCTAATAAATCCCCTAGGCCAATACCATGAGAACCAGATACAGGGAATGGATCACCTAAACCGAGCGCGTAAAAATCATAAATATCATTACGCATTTCTGGATTATCAACCTTGTTAACTGCTAATACAACAGGTTTGTCGGTTTTATACAGCATTTTAGCGACGACTTCATCAGCTTCGGTCAAACCTTCTCTACCTGAAACAACCATGACAATAACGTCTGCTTCATCCAAGGCCAATTCGACTTGTCCTCTGATTTCAGCTAGAAATGGCGCATCGCCAATTTCAATACCACCGGTATCAATCATTCGGAAGTCGTAATTCAACCACTCAGCTGATGCATAAAGTCGATCACGAGTGACGCCAGGCATATCTTCTACGATAGCGATACGTTCCCCAGCCATTCGATTAAAAATAGTTGATTTCCCAACATTTGGACGACCAACAATTGCTACTATTGGTGCAGCCATATCAGCACCTCCTTTTTATATTGCGTTATCATAAAAAAAGAACTGGCGAACCAGTTCTTCTCAATAAGAATTCTTAGAACTTACCATCAAAAATGTCGCCCAAAGTTGCAGCTGAATCGTCCTCTTGTTGCTTGTAAGCAGCAATATCGGCACGTGAAGCTGAACCATCGTTTGCATTACCGCGATCTTCGCGTTCTGGCTTTTCTTCCAAAGCCTTCATTGACAAAGAAATGCGTTCTTCTGCAGGCTTAACATCAAGCACTTGAACTTTAACCTTATCACCTGACTTCAAAACGTCTGATGGGTTTTCAATGCGCTTGTGCGAAATTTGTGACACATGGACAAGACCTTCAATGCCAGGGAAAATTTCAACAAAGGCACCAAAATCTTTAACACGCTTTACTGTACCTTCAAGTACAGTACCAGCTGGTGCTTCTTCAGCAACCTTGTCCCATGGACCAGGTTGTGTTGCTTTAATTGACAATGAAATGCGACCCTTTTCAGAATCCAATGCCAAAATTTTAACATTAACAACTTCACCCTTTGTCAAAACATCCGCTGGGTTCTTAACACGATCATGTGAAATTTCTGATACGTGCACCAAGCCATCAACGCCGCCCAAGTCAACGAAAGCACCAAAGTCAGTTAAGCGAGCAACTTTACCTTCAACAACTTCTCCAACTGTTAACTTAGCAAATGCTTCTGCTAATTGTGCAGCACGTTCTTGCGCAGCAACAGCCTTACGTGACAAAATCAAGCGTGCTTTTGAAGCATCAATTTCAATAACTTGCGCTTTAATATCTTTATTCTTGAATTGATTCAAATCTGAAACGAAACGATCAGCAACCATTGATGCTGGGACAAAGCCACGAACACCATTGACATCAACAATTAAGCCACCACGGACCGCATTGATAACTTTTGCATCAACAGTGTCCCCTTCAGCAAATGACAAGTTTTCCCATGCCTTACGTGCTTCCAAACGCTTCTTTGATAGCAAGTATGCAACACCTTCTTTGTCGCTTGTAACATTAGAGATGACAACAGCTTCAACGCTGTCACCAACTTTTAATTCGTCTGCCAGGTTGATGTTACGATCGTCTGAGTACTCACGTGCTGGCACAACTCCTTCTTCACCGGTATGCAAACCAATAACTGCTTGGTTATCGTTATCAATGGCTAATACCTCACCGGTAACGACATCTCCTACCTTAATTTGATCTGCACTTTCAAGAGCTGCTAAAAGCTCGTTGTTTGTTTCACTCATGACGTCAAACGTCCTCCTACAATTTACACTATGAATATAGTGTACCAAATATTTCAACTCTTGTATAGTAAAAAACACGGTTTAAACCGTGTAAATTAGAAGTTCAATGAATTTTTGATAATTTTTGTAATTTCATCAACCACTTGATCAATTGTTTGTCCAGTTGTGTCGACAAGTATTGCATCTTTTGCCTGCACCAAAGGACTAATTTGGCGGTGAGAATCTTTATAATCGCGTGTTTCTATTTCTTTTCTTAGTGTATCCAAATCAGTTGCAATCCCCTTGGATACATTTTCTCGATAACGTCTTTGGGCACGTTCTTCGACACTAGCCACCAAAAATATTTTAACTTGCGCATTTGGCAGTACGGTAGTGCCAATGTCACGCCCGTCCATAATGACGTTATCATGGTTGGCAATGGCTCGCTGACGCTCAACTAAACTTTTTCTAACAGCAGCGTATGAGGAAACGAGTGACACATTATTCGTTACTTCAGTTGACCGAATCAGTGATGTGACTTCTTGACCATTCAGAAAAACGTGTTGCACAGGTGTTCCTGGTTCAAAATGAATATCAGTTTTATCAAGTAGTTTAGTGATATCTTGTTCATCTTCATAAGGAATGCCGGCTTGCTTGGCTGCCAATGTAATAGTACGATACATGGCACCGGTATCAACATAGACATACTTTAAGTTGCCTGCTAATATTTTAGCAATTGTTGACTTTCCCGCTGATGCTGGTCCGTCAATTGCAATTTGAATATTTGTCATCATTGTTATCCTTGCTTATTGAATGTTCAACGCAGTGCCAGCATATTGCGTGTAATTATCAACCGTCAAACCAGGGTTCAAAGCGATTACTTGCTCTGTTGTCAAACCATGTGTAACAGCAAAATTATACAATGTTTGGCTGGTACCCAAAACAGCTGTTGTAGTAGCAACACTTGATGACGCTGCACTTGATGATGAGGCAGCAGTTTCATCATCAGTTGTACTTTCAGAACTACTGCTTGCTTCTGATTGGGAAGAGCTGGACACACTACTTTCAGAAGACGTTGTCTCAGAAGAAGTGGAGGTGCTGCTAGATGATTTTTTGGTTGAGGATTTGTGTTGACTCGATGATGAAACGGTTTGCGGTGTAGAACCTTTGTGGTTACTGAAGAAGCCATAAACTGGGAAGGCTGATAAAATGACCAAACCCAATACAATTAAGGCAACTCGCAGCCCTTTATTTTCAGACTTTGAATCAGATGTTCTTGCAAACTTAGGTTCAATCTTTTTATTTTTGGGCCGATTAGATCGGCTCATGTTATTTGGGTCATAATCGTTCATATTTAAACGACCTCCATATTTATTCATTCAAATAAGATTTTACCACATCCCCACATTGTTTTTTGATAACGTTTTATTAAGAAACGATTTTTTGCCATAACGGCGTCAAACTAGCTTTTACAATTTCACCTGTTCCGAACCAAATAATCCCTTGAATCAGGTTAAATGGCAATACCATGCCAAATAGATAAGTTTTGATACCGATCAGGCGGTTAATGTCAAAATTTGCAAAAGTTGCGTACAACGGTATTGCAACCAACCAATTAATGATCATGGCTACAGCAGTAATTGCAATCACGCTGATCACCATAGCAATTAATTTTTTATACCATTGCATTTTTTGTGACATCATTAACCCTAAGACCAGAATAAAAGTTAACACGACAGCCACATTAACAGGCAAACCCAGATAAGTATTGATTCCCTCATTTGCTAAAATGAGTTTTAAGATTGTTCTTAAAAACACAACCCAAACTGCGGCCGTCATACCTAACCAACTTAGGGCGATCATAATTGGAACGATTGAAAAGTCCAGTTTCAAAAAATCAGCACCAGGTATTAATGGTAATTGCGGAAAAAGCATTAACCCAAAAGAAATAGCACTTAAAATTGCAATCAAAGTTAAACGCTGAACACGTTGTACCGGTGTCGTTGTTAGTAACATATTTTTTTCCTCTTAACTTGGCACATATTGACCAAATCAAAAAAACTGCGCAATTTGTCAGGGTACAACAAAAAGGCAGTTTTCACTTTCTTTTTTAGACTTCTTTATACCCGACTGTACGGTCGGCTTTGGATTTTGACCAAATCAACTGCTTGCGCAGGTCGCGGGCTTACCATTTTTAAAATACTATGTCTCACCGCCGGTTAGGATTTACACCTGACCCTGAAGTTTATATTCAATTTGAATAAATGATACCACGAAATTACTTGCGTCGCAACATCCGATAATCTTGTGCCTGCAGTTGTTTCACTTCGGCATTTGTCAATTTACGATATTCACCAGGTTGTAACCCAATCAAATCAAAGAAAGCATACTGCTCACGTTTCAATTTTTCAACCGGTAAACCAACTTTTGCTAGCATATTTTTAACTTGATGATTACGACCTTCATGAATTGTCAATCTTACCATGCTCGTCTTTTTATCATGATCAACGCGTGTGATCGCAACGCGAGCTGGTGCTGTTTTACGCCCCTTGATCACAACACCTTTTTTCAATGGGGCAAGTTGTGCTTCCGTAGCAATACCTTTCACTTTGGCCATGTAAGTTTTATTAACTTGAGACTTTGGGTGCATCAATTGATTGGCAACTTGACCATCGTTAGTCAGTAGCAAAGCCCCTGTCGTGTCATAATCCAAACGGCCAACTGGATAGACGCGTTGATCAACATCTGCCAAAATATCAAGCACTGTTTTGCGACCTTTTTCATCATCATTTGTTGTCACGACACCTCGGGGTTTATTAAGCAAGTAATACACAAGCTTCTCTCTACCTTCGATAGGCGCACCATCAACTTGAATGTGATCACCATGTGTGACCTTAACACCTAACGTGTTGACGATTTGACCGTTAACTTGCACCCGCCCCTGACTAATCATTTCTTCAGCACCGCGGCGCGACGCTAAGCCAGCTTGGGCAATCACTTTTTGTAATCGTTGTGGTTCTTCAGGCATATCAAAATTCACTTTCTTTCTGGTTCGACCGCAAATGGGTTAGCAAATAATTCTCCCTCAGTATCATCATTAACGTCCAAGGAATCCAAATCTGGTAAGGGCGGCAAATCTTTAATGGTTTTCAAACCAAAATAGTCTAAAAAGTCGACCGTTGTGCCATATAAAATTGGTCGACCTGGTTCTTCTTTTCGTCCAACTTCTGTAATTAAATGTCGCATAGCTAATTTTTGTAATGTGCCTGATGACTGCACACCACGGATTTGGTCAATTTCAATTCTCGTAATCGGCTGCCGGTAGGCTACAATAACAAGTGTTTCTAACTGTGCATGTGACAAAGTGGCATTAGTTGGTGATTCAAAATACTGCTTAACAACGGTGCCTAACATCGGCTTGGTCACTAAACGATAATTTCCATCGGTTTCTCGGATTTCTAATGCACAGCTTAAGTCATTGTCATATTTCGCTGCCAAATCATCAATAATCCCAATCATAGCAGTCTGCTCAAATCCGGTCATTGTGATCAGATCCGGTAAAGAAATACCTTCGTCTCCAGCCACAAAGAGTAATGCTTCGATTTGACTTAAATTATTCATTTTTAATTCAAATCCTCAATTTCTACAAAAATTTCGTGTTCATAATCCATCTGATGCAACGATATTTTCTCTGCCTTTGCCATTTCTAACAAGGCTAAAAATGTCATGACTAACGGTTCACGTTCATAAACATCATCAAAGAATGTTGTAAAGGCAATCATATCACCAACCTTTTGACTCAGCAGATGACGATGGATATTTGAAACAGCATCAGTAATTGTATACTTTTCAGTGACCACGCGTCGACTGATTGGTTGTTGTTGCCGCTTTTTTGCTAGCAGATGCGTAAATGCCATTTGCAAGTCCACTAGTCCTAATCCCGGTGCCAAGCCAATTTCTTGGTCAACATCTTCTGGTGCCATCATTGGCAGTCGTGGAAAAGATTGTTGATCTGATTGTTCACGTTCTCGAAGCGTTTCACTCACCACTTGAAATTGTTTATAGGTTAACAATTGCAACATCAATTCTTCACGTGGATCAGTATACTCATCATCTTCAAAATCAGTCTCTATGGGATCATTTGGTAGCAAATCATAGGACTTAATCTGCAATAAAGTGGCTGCCATAACCAGATATTCACTGGCAACATCTAGCTGCATCGCTTGCTGTGTATGTATGAAATCTAAATATTGTGTTGTGATTTCGGCAATTGGCAAGTCGAAAATATCCATTTCTGACTTTTTGATGAGATGAAGTAATAAATCAATAGGGCCTTCAAAATCAGTTAATTTAATTGTTAAGCCGTTGTTTTCGATACCGACTTTCTCCATTTGTTAATCAATTTTTGGTTATCTAAAGTCCCCATCAAAAAAACGTCGGGATGCTGGGACTGATAGTCTGAAAGCATTGCAAAATAATTTTTAACACTGCGTGATTCAGGCGATACAGCAACATGTCGAATAATGGTAATCTCATCATCATAAATTTCAACACCTAGAACCCCTTGAACTTGACCTTGTGATTCTGCTTGCCAAATATAAAGCTCTCGCGTATCACTATTGTGATACCATGCTATTTCAGCCTTTAAATGCGGAATTTCACGCAATCCGGGTAATAGGGATAAAATGCCCATGACTGTTTTTTCATTTTGTTGTCTGGCTAATATAATCATCATTCAGGCCCTCGGATGATACTCATCATAGACTTCGCTTAATCTCTTTTTAGAAATATGAGTATAAATTTGCGTTGTAGAAATATCAGCGTGACCCAATAATTCTTGGACAATTCTAAGGTCTGCACCATTTTCTAAAATATGAGTCGCAAAGGAATGGCGCAATGTATGTGGTGAAACATCTTTCGTGATACCTGCGTTCAATACCAATTTTTTTATTATCTTCCAAATACCTTGTCGAGTGATTTGATGACCACGATCGTTTAAAAACACATAGGGTGACTCGTGCTCTTTTAATAAGGCAATTCGGCTTGTCTTAAAATAACGTTGTAGCCAATCAATAGCAACTTCACCAATCGGAATAATACGCTCTTTGTCACCCTTTCCAATTGTTTGAATTAAACCCAACTCCAAATGTAAATCACTCATTTTAAGGTTGACCAGTTCACTGACACGAAGGCCAGTGGCATACATGACTTCTAATAATGTGCGATTTCTGATGCCAAGCGTTGTATCTTCAACTGCTACTTGAAGCAACTGATCGATTTCCTCAACCGTTAACACAGCTGGCAAATGTTCTGCTTTTTTTGGTGGGCGTACGTCACTCATCGGGTTATGAGCCACTATTTTTTCTTGGGTCAAATAGCCAAAGAATTTACGTAGCGATGTCACCATATGAATCACAGAACTATTAGATTTTCCTTCTTGACGTAGCTGATTTAACCACGCTAAAATCACAATATGATCGACTTGGCGTAATGTTAATTTTTCAACAGTAAGATACTTACCAAAACGAACTAAATCTTGATGGTAGCTTTTGATGGTATTGTCGGATAAACCACGTTCAATACGAATATAATGCAAATAATCTACAATTGCATTGTCAACTTCTTGTGTCATTGTTCAACTAATTTGATGCCGCCATCGACCTGCTCTATCAGACGTTCTTTATATAAGTGACCCAGCGCGCGTTTAAATTGACTTTTACTAAAACCAAATTGTCGCTTGATTGCTTCAGGATTGCTTTTATCGTTAAATGGCAGGAAGTGATCGGAACGCCTCTGCAATTGTAACAACAAGAAAGTGGCATCTTCATTCATGGTTTTATAAGCTAAGGGCTTCAGCGACAAGTTAAGTGTGCCGTCATCACGTACACCAATTACGCGAGCATTAACTACTTCTCCTAAACGTGGTTCATCGTCACGTTGGGAAGGATGAATGAATCCCAAATAGTAATCCTCAGTTAAAACAAGCGTGCCAGCCATTTTATTTCGGTATACGGTTGCCTTAATCTGTTTAGATTTCATTTCTTGAGGTGCACGACGCGAAACAGCGTTAATGATATTTTGCTGTGCAATTTCACCCCACAAACGTCCCTTGCTGTCTTCTTTGATTGCAATCATGAGCCGATCGCCCTTTTGTGGCCAAAGTGATGTGATAGTGGGCAAATCATCTAACGAAACAACAATGTCTTTATTTGGTAAGCCAATTGCGACAAAGACACCCAAATCATGACGGTTAGCTACAACAGTCCCCCAACCGTACACATCTTTTTGTGCTGTGGGCACATTTTTGGTAATTTGTAACTTATGATCTTCATTTTCATAGGCAAAGCCAGTGACAAAGCCACCTAATTTGAGAGGCTTTTGAAGTTCTGACTTATCAATTTCATAAGTAAAACCATCGACTTGCGCAAAAAAGAACTGACTGTTTTCATCAGTGACTTGTGCTTTAATTGTGGTACCAACTGTTGGATTCATATCATTTTCCTTTGATGCGCGCTACTTCACGCACTAATACTGGGCTTTAGCGGATAAATTACTGGCCTGCTAGTAAAGTTTTTACTTGATTAGCAACAAACTTCCCATCAGCCTTACCTTTGACTTGTGGTGTCACAACACCCATAACTTTACCCATATCCTTTGGCGTTGTCGCACCGGTTTTTGAGATTGCAGCCTTAATAATAGCAATCACTTCATCTTCACTCAATTGTGCTGGCAAATACTTCGCTAGAATGGCTAGTTCGGATTTGATACCTGATGCCAAATCGTCGCGTCCACCCTTTTCAAATTCTGAAAGTGATTCATGACGTTGCTTGACTTCACGTGACAGCACAGTTAATTCTTCTTCTTCAGTCAAATCATGTCCTAAATTGATTTGTTCATTCATGACGGTTGATTTCACCATGCGAATAACAGACAAAGCTTCTTTGTTTTTGTCTTTCATTGCCTGTTTCATATCAGCATTCAAAGTTTCTAACAATGACATTATTTTTCTTCTTTCGTAATTAAAATTAATGTCGGTACCTGACCGACCTTCTTGTTATCATTCTACCATAAAAAAAACGCCACTGATGTGACGTTTAGAATCGAATTAACGACCCTTCTTTTTGTTACGCTTTTGTGCCGCTTCAGACTTCAATTTACGTGCAACTGAAGGCTTAACGTAGAATTCGCGCTTACGGTATTCTTGGAGAGTACCGTCTTTTGAAACACCACGCTTGAAGCGACGCAATGCATCATCCAAAGATTCGTTCTTACGTACGATGACCTTTGCCATTTGATAACCCTCCTTTCTCGCATTTTATTTCGTTAAACGACATGCACTAAATACTTATTTATTATGACAGACTTTTAACTAATCGTCAATACCGTAAGCCGCTAAATACTGCTTTGTTTGCAAATCAAGCCAATATTGTGGATTAAGTGACTCACCAGTGGCTTCTTTTAAAATCACTTGTGGGTCAACTGCACCACCATATTGCCAAATATGTTCTTTTCGCCATTCAAAAATTGGTGAATAATCACCAGAGGCAAAAATTGCTTCAAAGTCCAATGATTTTGCCATAGTTGCTTGGAACTGTGCAGCATACAAATGACCTAATGCATAGCTTGGGAAGTAGCCAAAGGAGCCACCTGCCCAGTGAATATCTTGCAAAATACCTGTTAAATCATCAGGTGTATCTAAATCCAAGTATTCTTTATATTTCGCATTCCAAAGGACCGGCAGATCGGCTACATCAATATTGTCATTAAAAATTGCCTTTTCAATTTCATAACGAATAATAATGTGTAATGGATACGTAAGAGGATCGGCTTCTGTCCGTGTGAATGAAGCCTGCGTTTTAAGCCAACCTGCATAAAAAGTTTCAAAATCAACGTCATCAAGAACGCCCTCAAAAGCTTGTTGCATTTGAGGATATTCTGTTTCCCAGAAGGCCTTTGAACGTCCAATCATGACCTCATTAAACAAAGATTGGGACTCATGAATACTCATGCTAATTGGCAAAACAGAACGAAAATCATCATATTTGGGATCAACATTTTGCTCAAAAAGTCCATGACCAGCTTCGTGGAAAATACCTAAAACAGCCATTTGAAAATTATAATCATCCCAACGTGTCGTAATGCGAGCATCATCACGATTCAAAGCTTCCATGAAAGGATGAATTGTATCATCAAGTCGACCTTTATTTAGGTTATAACCCAGCCGCTGTGCTGCCGCCATCGCGTACTGTCGTTGCTGTTCTTTCGTTACGCGTCTCTTCAAAAATGAGTCTTCTGGCGTCGTACCTTCTTTGGCCAAACGTTGGCGCAACTCAGTCACGCCGGTTTTGACTTGGGCAAAAACTGCGTCTAATTTAGCCACTGTCAATCCCGGTTCATATTGATTGAGCAAGACATCATAAGGTGTTACCTCATTTGTTTGCCATAGCGGAATAAATTGCTTTAAGTAGCCAATAATTTTTTCTAAATAAGGTTGAAAAATTTTGTAGTCGTTAGCTTCGCGAGCTTGCGCCCAATAGTCTTGTGCCTGCGATAACGTTTTTTCAAAAGCTATAAAATCTGCTTCTGGGATTTTGCCCGTCATATCATAGTCTTTTTGCGCTTTTTCAAGTACTAATCGACCAAGTTCGTCTAACTGATTTGTGCCCGATGAGAGCGCTTTTAATATGTTTTGTCGGTGTTCTCCAGTACTGACTGTAAATATCTTCTGCGCTAAGTAAGCATCAACGTCGGCACGAAAATGACCGGCATCTTTAGGCATACCAGTCAAAGCATCCCAGCCAGAAAGCGCTGCAATTTCAGACAGTAAAGTCTGTTCTTTGACGGAATCAAATAGGTCTTGTTGCGTTGTCATGATTTACCTCATTCTTAAATTAAATATTATTTAATTTTATCACTTATTTGTCTAATTTAGAAGTTGCTTTTGTATCAGTCATACGCCAATAAACTAATAAACTAATAAAAATAACTACTGTAACATAAACAAAAAATAGATTTTCATGATTAATTTTTCTTAAATATAGCGCCAAATATTCAACTGTACCACCAAAAATAGCGACCGTCAGTCCGTAAGGTAAACCCACACCTAAAGCGCGTATTTCTGTTGGGAACATTTCTGCTTTGACGATGGCGTTAATTGATGTATAGCCTGTCACAATCACCAAGCCCGCTAACATGAGCCAAAACGCCTCCCAACTTGTTGTAGCATGTTGCAAGGCCACGAAAATTGGTATGGTAAAAATAGTTCCAAGTCCACCAAACCAAAACAGTAATGGCCGTCGTCCAATTTTATCAGAAATTGCACCCGCGATTGGTTGCAAAATCATAAAAATAAGTAGCGCTAGAAAGTTGATGCGAGTGACTGACTGTGTTGGTAATCCTACTGAATTGATCATAAATTTTTGCAAGTATGTTGTATACGTATAAAATGCAATTGTACCGCCTAAAGTCAAGCCTACCACTGTCAGGACAGCCTTTGGATACCGCATTAATTCTTTCAGGCTCCCTTTTGACTTCGCTTTTTGTGAAGCAAATTGATCAGATTCTGCCATGCTCAATCGTAAGAACAACACAATTATCGCACCAAGGGCACCGATAATAAATGGGATTCGCCATCCCCACTCAGTCAATTGTTCATTAGTCAACGTCATTTGCAGGATGATTTGGACACCTAATGCAATTAACTGGCCACTAATTAGTGTCACATATTGAAAAGAAGCATAAAAACCACGGTGATTTCGACTGGCCATTTCTGACAAGTACGTCGCAGATGTTCCGTACTCACCACCTAATGATAATCCTTGAAACAAGCGTGCCAGTACTAAAATAACGGGTGCAAAAATACCAATATGCGCATAACTCGGTGTGATAGCAATCACCAGTGAACCGCTCGCCATAATGAGAACGGACAATGTCAAAGCCGCCCGACGACCGTGCTGATCAGCATATTTTCCCAAAATAAGGCTGCCTAATGGGCGCATCAAAAAACCAATCGCAAAAACGCCAGCAGTGCTTAGTAATTCAGCCGTTTTATCATGGCTCGGAAAAAATGATGGCGCAAAATAAACAGCGAATGAGGCATAAACATACCAATCAAACCACTCTATCAAATTACCAAGCGATCCCTTCAAAATGTTACTAATAATCTCTCGTTCTGAACGTTGTACTTGCATACGATTCACCCCTTTTTCCCTACTGTAACGAAATCCGAATGACTATTCACCGTCGGTTTGCACAAACAAAATCGTTTTGTTTGTACAATATGTTAAGTTGTGCCATAATAATGGTAATTTTCCGGAGGCAAACCATGAAATTTAAATCATTGTTAAATGAACCACTGATGGATCAATATACTGTCGCGGCTGGCGAAGAAGGCTTAGCCCGAGAAGTTAGTCAAGTTGGTGTTGTTGATGCGCCAGATTTTGAAAAATATTTATTACCAGGGCAGCTAATTTTAACGACTGGATACCTCTTCCATGATAATTTACCGTTATTGCGTAGTTTAATTATTGAACTGGATAAGCACAACGCGGCTGGTCTAGGCATTAAATACAATCGGTACTTCACGGAATTACCACGTGATGTGATTGTTTTAGCCAATAAACATCGGATTCCTATTATATGGACACCAGCTGATGAAGTGATTTCTATTACAATTCGCAATTTAAGTGATGTCATTTTAAGTAAACACACGGGCGAATTGCACGAAATTGTTAAAATCAATCAAGAATTATCGGCAATCAATCATAATAACACTTATCAACACTTGCTTGATTTAAGTGCCCAAATTTTAGAAGCCCCACTCTTATTGTTAGATTCTCACTTTACAGCAATTTACGCCAGCACAGCGTTACTCAAGGAACGTGATTTTTTCACTCAATTTTTACGTGAATCTTCTGGTATTGCCTATCTCAATCTACAAGAAAAAGTTCGTGTCACTTTTAAAGGTCAAAATTTTGATATTTTGCCCATTTTTTCTGCTTTAAAGGAGAATAAAGCTTTCGTGGCAATTGCCACCTCAGAAGATCGATTGTCTGACTTTCAATTGTTAAAACGTGAACAAGTCATTAACGCGTTGGGATTTGCGAACTCTCGCACAGATCTCATTAACGAAACAGAATTCCGTAATCGATCCGGCTTTTTTTTGAATGTTATGGAATCAGGGTTAAACCAGGAAGCAATCAATCACTACTTGAACGACGCCAATATTGACGTTACGGCGCGCTATCGGGTTGCAGTATTAGATTTTACGACAAAGAAAACAGTC
The DNA here is from genome assembly GCF_030400235.1 of Leuconostoc sp. UCMA20149. NCBI lineage: Bacteria > Bacillati > Bacillota > Bacilli > Lactobacillales > Lactobacillaceae > Leuconostoc > Leuconostoc sp. UCMA20149. The sequence continues at coordinate 130,144 of NZ_VJYC01000005.1, read as the reverse complement.
ATTGAAACACGCCAATTCGAAATTCTTCAAGCACTCACTCGGTGGTTCATTCGGGAATCAAATTGGTCCGTATTGATCTTTTCTCACAAACAACAGCTTGTTTTACTGATTAATATGACCATTGACACGCGTTCTTTTTTGCAAGAATTATATGACTTTTTAACTGAGCAAGATAAACTAGAATATGATTTTACCATTGGCTTTTCACGTGTTACTGGCGAAATGAAACAATTAGCAGAGCTTTATGAGCAAGCAAATAACGCTTTAAAATTAACGACCAAAACCCATCCCATTATGCGTTTTAGACCAAAAAGTGCGCATGAACTGCTGCATCTACTACCACCACAAGAAAGCCATGCCTTTGTTGAAAAAACACTCGGACCTATCCTAGACAATCCTGAACTTCTCAAGACACTAGAAACATACATTTTTTTACATCAAAACGTCACAGCCGTAGCCGGCGCAATGTTTGTACATCGCAATACAATCAATTATCGCTTGAAGCGTATTGCGGAGCTGTTAGATGTTAATTTAGAAATGCCAGATGTGTTAGTGGATATTCAACTGTCACTATTGCTGATTAATTAGTCACTTTGCATAAACCAAAAAAATAAGTTTGTGCAAAGAAAAATTAGTATTTGATGATAAACATGATAAAATTGTTTCCAATCAAGGAGGCATTACTTATGATCGAATACACAAATCTAGCGGTGAACCACGACGGTACCATTCGTGGTCTCAAAAAGAAACATGTTCAAATGATCGCCATTGGCGGCACAATTGGTACCGGACTATTTTTAGGAGCAGGTAATTCAATTGCGAAGACAGGCCCTTCCATTCTGATTGTTTATGCAGTATTGGGCGCTTTCTTCTTCATGATGATGCGAGGCATTGGCGAAATGTTATATGCTGACCCGTCGCAACATACATTTGTCTCCTTTATCAGTAAGTATGTGGGCGCAGGTGCAGGTTATTTTGCAGGTTGGTCTTATTGGATTGGTCTTGTTTTCGTTGCAATGGCTGAATTAACAGCGGTTTCTACTTATGTTAAATTTTGGTTCCCCAACTGGCAAACATGGATCATTCAAATTGCTTTTCTCTTCATTTTGACAATGATTAACCTCATCGCCGTTAAACTGTTTGGAGAAACCGAATACTGGTTTGCGATGATAAAGATCATCGCCATTGTTGCCATGATTGTAACAGGATTATTCTTGATTGCAACAGGCTTCAAGGCACCGGCTAGTGGTGGCCACACGGTTGCCTCATTTGGCAATGTATTTTCTAACTTCACACTATTTCCAAATGGTGCAAGTATGTTCTTCGCTGCATTTCCAATGGTATTTTTCGCCTTTCAAGGTATGGAATTCGTTGGTATCACAACAGCTGAAACACAAAACCCACGTGAAGTTTTGCCAAAAGCGATTAACACAATTATTTTCCGTATCTTGATTTTCTATCTTGGTGCTATGATTATCATCATGTCAATTATCAATTGGCATGTGATTGCTAAAACACCTGATGAAAGTCCGTTCGTTATGGTCTTTCAATTAGCTGGTTTCAAAGCCGCTGCGTTAGTTATCAACTTTGTTGTTCTAACATCAGCCGCTTCCGCACTCAATTCTGCTATTTATTCAGCAGGTCGACACTTCTATCAACTGGCCGAAGAGTCTGATTCCAAGTTTATGGGCAATTTCCGAGAAATCTCGTCAAACGGAGTGCCTGCTAAAGCCATTATTCTGACTGCTGTGTTAGTACTGTTGTCACCTGTTATTAACTCAATTCCACAAATTACTAGTGCATTTGGATTTATCACATCAATTTCGTCAAACATGTATATTATTGTCTATGCGATGACAATGTACGCTCATCGTAAGTTCCGTGAATCATCTGACTTTATGCCAAACGGATTCGTCATGCCTGGCTACAAATGGACCAGCCCTCTAACATTACTATTCTTTGCTGCAATTTATGTTAGTTTATTCTTCCAATCTGATTCACGAATGTCAGCTATTGGTGCCATTGTCTTTACTATCATTTTTGGTTATCTATCACATCGTAAGTTTTCATCAAAAGTTTCGACTTCAACGTCAACAGCCTCATAAACATATTAAAAGGGATCCAACATGATATTGGATCCCTTTTAATATGTTTACAGCTCTGGTTCGTAGAAACGACCGACAGTATGTTCAATTTTCCATGTTGATGAAAATGCATGTTCATCAACTTCTTTCATTGCTTCACGCAATTCAAAGCGTTCTTGCTGTGTAATCACTGTCAGTAATACAGAGCGCTCTTGACCAGTGTAGCCGCCACGAGCATCGTTAATGATGGTAACCCCGCGACGCATTTTACGCTGAATGCCATCAACCATTTCATCAGGTTTAGTCGTGATAATCATGACCTGCATTTGCTGTTGGCGAGTATAAAAAGCGTCAATCATGCGTGAACTAATAATCACACCGACAATAGAATACAATGCATATTTCCAACCATAAGTTAACCCAGCACCAATCATAATGAGAGCATTGAATGCTAAATTGATTGGTCCCATTTTGAAGCCAAAATGCTTCTTAACTAACAATCCAATGACATCTAATCCACCGGTTCCTACGCCATATCGCAGTGCTGTTCCAACAGCCATACCATTTAAAGCACCACCAAACATGGCATTAATTAAAGGGTCTGGCGTTAACACGCGAGTTGTATCAAAAAGTGGCATCAAAGCTGAACTGAGAAGTACAGCCAATGTAGTGAAAGTAGCAAAACGCCAAGATAGTTGCCACCATGCAATTATCAACATTGGTAAATTAACTAGTGCCAATGCGAGCGCAACCGGAATTTTTTCACCACTTAAAGTTGAAACTAACTGGGCAAATCCAGTAAACCCTGATGAATAAATATGACCAGGATGCCAGAAGTAATTCATTGCAAAAGCAACAATCACACCGTAAAATATAGCACCACCAACACGACTCGCATATTGGTTTTTCATGAAATTATGAAATATTTTTTGCATCAATCACTCGGCTTCTGGTACAAACAAACCTAATTCATTCAACTGTTTTGTCTCAACGCGTGTTGGTGCTTCAGTCATCGGTTCAGTAGCGCGTGAATTTTTAGGGAAAGCAATGACTTCACGAATATTTTCTTGTCCCGCCAATAACATTGCTAAACGGTCTAGCCCAAGCGCAATACCACCCATTGGTGGGAAGCCATATTCCATGCCTTCAAGCAAGAAACCAAATGCCTCATGCGCTTTTTCGGGTGTAAAGCCAAGCGCTTTAAGCATTTTTTCCTGAATATCCATGCGATGAATACGGATTGAGCCTGAGCCCAACTCATACCCATTCAAAACCAAATCATAACTTTGCGCATGCGCTTTATGTGGATCTTCACCATCATCAAGATAGTGCAAATCTTCTTCGTTCGGCATTGTAAACGGATGGTGGGCAGCGATCCAACGATCGAAATCTTCTGAATACTCAAATAATGGCCAATCAACAATCCATGCAAATGCCCAAGGATTTGTTTTGTCCACCAAATCAAGATCCGCAGCCGTTTGACGACGGAGATAATCCAAAGTAGCTGATACAACATCATTACGACCAGCGCCAAATAACAACAAGTCGCCTGTTTGACCACCAACACCAGCTATCAAGGCTTGGCTATCTTCTGGTTTAAAGAACTTGGCAATTGGACCAGTTAGTCCGTCATCAGTTACCTTTAACCATGCCAAACCTTTAGCACCAAATCGTTCAATATATTGTGCCAATTTGTCAATGTCTTTACGAGAATAGTGATCTGCGCCGCCCGGTACAGCGATTGCTTTCACAACACCACCAGCTTTAACAGCGTTGGCAAACACACCAAATTCACTATTTGAAACGATATCAGAAATATCATGAATTTCATAAGCAATCCGCAAATCAGGTTTGTCCGTACCAAAACGATCCATTGATTCTTGCCATGTTAGAGTCGGAATGGTAGTCGTATCAAGATCAAAATTCACCACATCATGCATCATTGCTTTGACCCATTCATTGACCAGCGCTCGAATTTCGTCGGCAGTCATGAATGATGTTTCCACATCCATTTGCGTAAATTCAGGTTGTCGATCACCACGCAAATCTTCATCACGGAACGCACGTGCAATCTGGAAATAACGATCAAATCCAGCCCCCATCAATAGTTGCTTGAATAGTTGAGGTGATTGTGGCAACGCATAAAAAGATCCGGGGAAAACACGAGATGGCACCAAGTAATCACGAGCACCTTCAGGCGTTGACTTAGCCAAAATTGGTGTTTCAATGTTAATAAAATCATGTGTATCCATGAAGTGCATGGCACTAGACATAATTTTAGACCGGACGCGTAGATTCTTTTGCATTTCTGGTCGACGCAAATCCAAATAACGATACTGCAACTTGAGTTCCTCATTAGCATTAACGTTATCCTCAATATAAAACGGTGGTGTTTTTGACGTTGCCAAAATTTTAGCTGATGTCACATCAACTTCAACGGCACCAGACTTAATTTTATCGTTAATTTGACTCTCATCACGTTTGATAACTTTACCAGTCACAGCCACAACATACTCACTTCGCATGTCTTCAGCGACGGTCAAAGCTGATTGGTTGGTAGCATTGAAAGTTAATTGCACAATGCCTTCACGATCACGTATGTCAACAAATATTAAGTCACCAAAATCACGACGCTTTTGCACCCAACCGCTCAACGTCACCGTTTGGTCAAGGTAACTTTCATCAATTAAACCTGCATATGTTGTTCGTTTCATTGTTCGTCTCCTTGCGCATCAATAATTGTTGGCAAATCTGTATAAAGATCAGCCAATTTAACAAGTTGTTGTTCACCAGTTGCCATGTTTTTAATATTGGCAGCGTGTGCCGCTAACTCTTTTTCACCAACAGTCACGACGTACTTAGCATTGTGACGGTCAGCTGTTTTAAATTGTGCTTTGGCTGAGCGATCAAGATAATCACGTTCAGCAACAAAACCAAATGACCGAATGGCTTGCACGATTTGCATTGCTGCAACATCTGTTTCATCACCGATGTTGACAACATAAAAATCAAGGTCATTATCGACTTGCGGTGCAACACCCTGAGCGTTTAACAAACTCACCAAACGCTCCATACCAATTCCAAAACCAACGCCTGCTGTTTCAGGACCACCAAAAACCGACACCAATCCTGAATAACGTCCACCGCCGGCGATTGTTGCAGCCCCTTTTAACTGTTCATCAACTGTCATTACTTCAAAGATTGTATCGTTATAATAATCCAAACCACGAACCATTGTTGGATCAATTTCAAAGTCAAGATTCAAAGCCGTCAACAATGCTTGAACTTTTTGGAAGTGCTGTTGTGAGGCTTCAGACAAATAATCCAAAATTGAAGGTGCATCAGCCACAAAAACTTGATCACGTGGATCTTTTGAGTCTAAAACACGTAGTGGATTTTTTTCTAAACGCGCCTGAGAATCAGCAGATAATTCGGCACGATGTGGCGTAAGATAGTCAATCAATGCTTGACGGTAATCATCTCGTGACTGCTTATCACCTAAAGTGTTAATTGCAACACGTAAATTCTTTAAACCAAGCGTTTGGAACAAATCAATCGCCATAGCAATAACTTCGACGTCAAGTGCTGGTGATGAGGAGCCGAAAGCTTCCACACCAATTTGATGGAATTGACGCATACGCCCTGCTTGTGGACGTTCATAACGGAACATTGGTCCAATGTAAAATGATTTATAAGGCTTATCAAATTCAGGTCCATATAGTTTATTCTCGACATACGCGCGGACAATTCCGGCTGTTCCCTCTGGTCGTAGGGCAATGTGACGATCACCTTTATCATGAAAATCATACATTTCCTTAGTGACAACATCTGATGTGTCACCTGCTGAACGAGAAAAAACTTCGAAATTTTCGAATATTGGTGTTCGAACTTCTTTAAAATTATAGTCACCAAATAATAAACGCGCAACATTTTCAACGTGTTGCCATTGGCTTGTTTGATCTGGTAATAAATCTGCAGTGCCCTTAGGGCGCTGGAAAAGTGGTTTTGCCATGGTATTTTAATTGCTGGCACGTCATCTTGAAACGCGTCAGTTGGACTCCTTCTTTATTTTGACATTAAAACTGAAAAAGCGCCCTCAACGATTATTCGTTAAGGGCGCAATTGCACGGTACCACCTTAGATGTTGATGCATACACATCACTTAGATTGCTTATCGCGCTACCACGCACTGCCTTATACAACAGTGTCCTCCAAGGTGTCACAAATTACGTCATCGTTTTGCTTGCATCACCCGCAAAATTTCTGATGGTCCAGAGCGTAATTTTTCCAATTCATCGGCTTTAATATATGCCTTAATGATATAGTTATCTCACCTCAAAGTCAAGCCAATTACAAGACAAAATTACTTATCAAAACGATATACTTTTGCTTCATAAGGACGAAGTGTTGTCAAAGCGTCATCCTCATAATTACTAATGAGGACTGACGCGTTATCTGGCACATGATAATCACGCGTCAATGTTTCGCTGGTGAAGTTATTGATTACCAATAATGACTCATTTTGGCCAACACGACGGTAAGCGTAAACTTGTTCATCTTCAGGATCCAACAATTCGTATGTGCCTGTCGTTATGATTGGTAATTCGTGGCGTAAGCGAACGAGCTTTTGGTAGTAATAGAATGTTGAATTTAAGTCTGCTAACGCAGCCTTGGCATTAATAGTTTCATAATTATCATTCATCTTTAACCATGGCGTGCCGGTTGTGAAGCCTGCATTTTTGCTATCGTCCCACTGCATTGGTGTACGAGCGTTATCACGACCTTTGGCATGCACATACTTCAGCATGGTTGCTTCATCAGTTAAGTGATCTTTATCAATCAAGTATTTGAAAGCATTTTTAATTTCAACATCATCAAAATCGTCACGTTGCAAATTATAGGCGTTGGTCATGCCAATTTCTTCACCTTGATAAACATAGGGCGTTCCTTGCATGAAATGAAGTAAAGTGGCTACCATTTTAGCAGATACAACGCGATATTCAGGACGGTCATCCCCATAACGACTTACAGCACGTGGTTGATCATGATTATCCCAATAAAGTGAATTCCATGCTTTACCAGCCAAATCATTCTGCCATTTTGAGAGATTTTCTTTCAAATCAACGAGGGAAACTTTTTTGTCATACCATTTTCCAAGCGCAGGATTAGGATTATTATCAAGTCCCATGTGCTCAAATTGGAAGACCATGTTCAATTCTGAGTTGTCTTGATTGGCATACTTAACGGCATTTTCAATATCAACACCTGAGGCTTCACCAACGGTCATCATATCAGCTCTGTTTAAGACTTGTTGACGCATTTCTTGCAAGTATTCATGGACATGCGGACCGTTGGCAACGGCTTTATCTGAATTACCATACTCGCCCCCCTCTGGCACTTCACCATCAGGCAAGCCATCTGGCTTAGAAATGAGGGAAATGACGTCCATTCTGAAACCATCAATGCCCTTATCAACCCAGAAGTTCATCATGTCAAAGACAGATTGACGTACTTTAGGATTAACCCAATTTAGATCAGGTTGACCTTCGACAAACAAGTGTAGATAATATTGCCCTGTTGCCTCATCAAATTTCCAAGCTGGACCAGAGAAAAATGAGCCCCAGTTATTAGGCTCGTGTCCATCCACTGGATCACGCCAAATATAGAAATCACGCTTATCATTATCTTTTGAACTACGGCTTTCAATAAACCATTTATGCTGATCTGATGTGTGATTGACAACCAAATCCATCAAAATTTTGATGCCCTTTTCATGCGCTTTCGCTAGCAAGCGATCAAAATCAGCCATTGTACCAAATTTTGCGTTGATATCTTCATAATCGGAAATGTCGTAACCGTTATCTTTATCTGGTGATGCATAGACAGGATTCAGCCATACAACATCAGCACCCAATTTTTCGATGTAATCAAGGCGTTGCTCGATACCCTGTAAATCACCGATACCATCTCCATTAGCGTCTTGAAAAGACCTAGGATAAACTTGATATACAACTGCTTTTTGCCACCATTTTATTGTTTCTGTCATGATAATTCTCCTTTTTTAATTACGATTTTCTTCTTTTACGGTCCAGATTAGGCAACCACCAATCATCAAGAAGACACCGGCGATTGCTAACATGTGTGCCATTGATTTTCCTACTGCTGGGAAGATTGCAAAACTAGCAACCGAAGCCACAATTTGCGGAATGCAGATAAAGCAATTGAACAGTCCCAGATAAATGCCATCATGTTTACCATCTAAGGCATTCGTCAAGATGGTAAATGGAATAGAAATTAACGCAATCCAACCAACACCAATCAAAATGAATCCAATCAGTGATGAAAGATGTGTATGGCCATAGGCAACAACAATAAAGCCAATACCACCAGCAATCAAGCTGAGAAAATAAGCACCTTTACGCGTTTTATTATTCAAACGCTGGAATAAAATTCCCACCAAAATTGCTACAACTGAGTAAACAGCCTGTAAAATACCAAACCAATTACCAGCCGCTTGATAACCCGCAGATGCAGGATCTGAAACATGCCAAATATTTTCTGACAAAGCACCAGTTGAATATGTCCACATATATGGAATACCGAACCAAACAAAGAATTCAACCACACCTAGTGTCCAAAATACCTTTGGTGCGTGCTTTAGAATTGTGATAAATGATTCATGCTGCTTTGTTTCGGCGTTATAGCCGTGGTAATAGGCCAGTGTTTCTGGATCGTATTCTTTCACATTCATAATAGTAAAGACCGTTGAAATTAACAAAATAGCCGCTGCCACATAAAATGAAATTTTAACAGAATCTGGAACAACACCTCGGGCAGCCGTATTGGCTACCCCAAATGAGGTCAAAATAAACGGAAAGACGAAAGCAATCACGCCCCCTAAGCTACCCCAAATGTTTTGCAAACTCCAAGCCTTATCGGTTTGTTGTTCATTAACCATGTCTGGAATAATCATCTTGAACGGTTGCATAGAGACATTGGCCGATAGGTCCATGAATAACACTGTCACTGCACCAAACCATAGTGCTGTCAGTGAACCGTACCCAAATCCAAACGATCCGGTATTTGGCAAAAGCAATAACACAATTAGGGAAACCAAACAGCCGCCAATCAAATAAGGCATTCGTCGACCTAACTTAGGCAACCAAGTTTTATCAGAGAACAAACCAATTAATGGTTGCGTAATCATACCCGCTAACGGTGGTAAAATGAAGAAAAATCCCAATTTTGTTGGATCTGAACCTAACGTTTGAAAGATTCGACCCATGTTACCAGTTTGTACTGAAAATGCAACTTGAACACCAGCATAACCAAAAGTCATTAAGAATAACTGCATGCTGGTCAGCATGGGGAGCTGACCTTTTTTTTGTGTCTTACTATTCAACATATTCACTCTCCTTTTAAGTGATTTTAGTTTACACACGCCATTTTAAAGCAACCGCTTACATTTCATGCCATTATGTACCTTCAAAGTACACTTTTGATTCATAAGGTCGTAAGGTATCCCCCTGATCATCATCATAATTACTTAAAATCATATTCGCGCCATCGTTCAATCGATAATGACGTGTCTGAGTTTGATTCGTAAAGTTACTAATGACTAATAATTCAGAATCAACACCAATTCGCTTGTAAGCATAGACTTCTGAATCTGCCATGTCCAGTACCTGATAATGTCCGTTAGTGATGAGTGGCATTTGCTGTCGTAATGCAATAATTTTTTTGTAGAAATAAAAGATGGATTGTTGGTCAGCTAATGCTTGTGCCACGTTAATTGTTTCATAATTCGAATTAACTGCTAGCCAAGGTTTTCCCTTTGTAAAACCAGCCTGATTACTATCATCCCACTGCATTGGCGTCCGAGCATTATCACGTGAGGAATGATGTATATAAGTCATCATCTGCTCTGGTGAGACACGTTGCTGTTCAACCACTAAATCTTGATAGGCATTTAAGGTATCAATGTCTTGGTATTGTGAAATTGATGACCAATCAACATTTGTCATGCCGATTTCTTCACCTTGGTAAATGTAGGGCGTTCCCTGCATAAAGTGCAATGTTGTGGCTAACATTTTTGCAGAGACAACGCGATAAGCTTCAGAATCATCACCAAATCTTGATACCACACGTGGTCGATCGTGGTTGTTCCAGTAAAGACTGTTCCAAGCTTTGCCATCCAGTTCTGTTTGCCATTTAGATAAAATTCGCTTCAAATCTACTAAATTAAATCGCTCATCACTCCACTTTCCTAAGCCTTCACGGCTATTATCAATCTCCGTATGCTCAAATTGGAAAATCATTTGTAATTCGTGACTGTCAAATCCAGCATACTGAATAGCATCTGATGTTGTCACTCCTGGTGTTTCACCAACAGTGATAATATCGTTGCGTGACAACACCTTAGCATTCATTTCCTGCAAATATTGATGTACCTTTGGTCCATTGGCAACAAATGTCATTGACGATCCGTGATTATCGGCGTTCACATTAGGATCATTTGGCAATCCTGTTTGTTTTGAGATAAGATTGATGACATCCATTCGGAATCCATCAATCCCTTTGTTCAACCACCAAGCCATGGTTTCATAGATTGCTTCACGTAGCGCTGGATTTTCCCAATTCAAATCAGGCTGTTTTTTTGAGAAAAGATGTAAATAGTATTGTTTTGTTTTTTCATCAAACGCCCAAGCTGATCCGCCAAAATCCGACAACCAATTATTTGGTTCATGTCCGTCGACGGGATCTCGCCAAATATAATAGTCACGATATGGATTATTACGCGACTGGCGGCTTTGTTGAAACCATTGATGTTCATCAGATGTGTGATTGACGACCAAATCCATCATGATTTTTAAGCCCAACTCATGGGCCACTGTAATCATTTCATCCACATCTGCCATCGTGCCAAATTCTGGTAAAATTTTGCGATAATCACTGATATCGTATCCATTATCATCATTTGGTGATTGGTAAATCGGACTTAGCCAGATGACTTGCACCCCTAGTTCTTTTAAATATGGGAGTCGTTGAATAATGCCCGGAATGTCACCAACACCATCACCATTACTATCCTGAAAACTGCGCGGATAAATCTGGTAGACGGTTGCTTTTTGCCACCATTTATTTTGATTCATTATCATGCCTCATGATTTCCAATTAACTTTTTATTTTTTGAGTAAACGTTTACGCAATTAATATTGTAACCGCTTTCATTTCGTTTGTCAAACTATTTTGGGTTATAATATAATTTATGGCTATTACAATCAAAGACATTGCAAATAAAGCTGGCATTTCAGCCGCCTCCGTCTCACGAATTTTAACTAATCGCGGGCGTTTTAGTGAGGCAACCGCACAACGCGTTCGACAATTAGCCCACGAAATGGGATACTATAAAAATCAATCGGCCGCCGATTTATCACAAAAAGAAAGTCGCGTCATCGGTGTATTGGTACCAACCACGCACACTAACTTTGCTGATGAAATCATTAAAGGCATGCAAACAAAGGCTTTCGAATTAGGTTATGAATTATTGATTGCTTTCGTTGAAACGGACAGCCAGCAGCAAATCAAAACTGTTAAATCATTGCTTTCTCGGCAATTATTAGCGGTTGTCATGTTAGCGATTGATATTGAAGATCCTGTTTTTGAAGTCTTAACAAAAGCTGACGTGCGTTTGCTGAGTGTCTCTAACCAACTCAATAACGTCATTCCCTCTATTTCCTCTGATAACTACGCCATGATGCACACTATCGTGGATTATTTATACAATCAAGGGCACCGTAAAATGGCCTTAATCGGGGCGTCCAATCCAGATCCAATTGTTGCTATTTTAAGACGAAAAGGGTTTATTGATGCGTTGCTAGATCATGGGATTACTTATAATCCCGACTTCATTTGGGGTGTTGAAAACGCTTACCAAACTGGTTTAGATGCCATCAAAAAATTTGGCAATCCCCTGCCATTCACGGCTGCAATTGGCTCAGCAGACATTATCAGTATCGGGTTACTCAATGGGGCGAAAGATGCTGGTATTGCCGTCCCAGATGATTTATCAATTGTGACCATTGACGGGACAGAACTAACCCAAATAACACGTCCTATCCTAACAGCTGCGCAACAAAACTTTGCACAAATGGGAGAATTAGCTATTACGACTCTCGCCGATCAAAACCTGTCGCCGCACACCATCATTTTTACTGATATCACACTCAAGCCAGGCGATACAGTGGCAAACATTAATTAGAACAACAAAAGAGTGTCAGTGCATAAAAACACTGACACTCTTTTTAGTTATCTATTGCATTTTAGCTTCAATATTTGCTAAGGTCACTTCTGAAGTAGACTCAAAATTCAAGTCCGCTCCTGACAAAACATCTGCGTTACCAATGGCTAGTGATGTCTCACCTGCGCCATTGATTGAGACAATACCAGCAGCTGAATCTTCCAATCCAATTACATTTTCTGGATTTAAATGTAAGACTTCCGCAGCACGAACGAAGATTTCAGGATCAGGTTTTCCCTTTGTCAAAGTGGCGGGATCAACAATGCCAACAAAATACTCGGTCAATCCCAAATGATCTAGAATCATTGGTGCGTTTTTAGAAGCTGATGCCACCGACATTGTATAGCCAGCTGTCTTAGCCGATTGAATAAAATCTTTCATGCCAGGTAAAATATCATCTTCCGTCAATGTTGAAATAAGTTGTTGATAATTATGATTTTTCTTTTCTGCTAATGCTTCTTTATCTGCTTGAGAAAAATCATCGGCATGATCCCCAGCATCCAAAATCATTTGCAAGGAAGCCATACGACTGATGCCTTTCAAACCTTCAGCCAATTCTGGTGTCCAAGTTGTGCCAACCTCATCAGCTGTTTGATGCCAAGCTTCGCCATGAAAACGCGCCGTATCAGCAATAACCCCATCTAAATCAAAGGCAAAACCTTTAATATCTGAAAATTTAGCCATTTTTATTTATCCTCACTTTTTTTAATTTGGTAAGTTACAGTATATGTTTTTGTTTCATTTGCTGGCAAAACAATATCACCAAAGTCTTCATGATTAACCGCGTCAGGCAAGGTCTGCATCTCAATAGCAAGCGCTGTTTTAATGTCGCTGCTATCGTCAGGATTGGCAGTGAATACAACCACACCATTGCGATCTGAATCCACTGTCAAGGTCAAACTTTCATCGGGTGAAGTTAGTCCTACTCCCTCCCCTTGACGGCTGGGATCTAATACCCAAGCATCATCATAATGCTCTTGTCCCAAGGCATGCAAATGCGCAAAATCAAATTTTGTATTTTGATTATCAATCACGTTACCGGTTGGAATCGTGTGATTATCAACTTCAAGATGTTGACGTGACGCAATTTGTAATTTATGCTGACTGATATCTTGATCCTTACCAACTAAATTAAAGTAGACATGCGTCATTGGATTGAACAATGTATTCTCGGTTGAAACGCCACTAAATATAATGTCTAAACGATCTTCATCGTCCAATCGATAAGTCACTCGGGCAGCTAATTGACCGGCAAATTCATCATCAAAGGTACGTGTAAAATTAATTTCCGCCGCTGTACCCAAATTTCTTGCTTCACCGTGCCAATTAACCGCATCAAAACCATTGATGCCAGAGTGTAAAACATTGCCATGATCATTTGGTGTTAATGTAAAATGTGCACCCTCAATATCATAATCAGTTTTTGATAGACGTCCACCAACACGGCCAATTGTGTTTCCAAAATGGAATGGATTATCTAAATACGCGGCTAAATCATCAAATTGTACTAATAATTCTTGTTTGACACCATCACGTTCAACGGAAAATGACTGCCAAGTTGCCCCGTATGAAATCGCAGTAATCTGTGTGTGATTGATGTTTTCTAGGGTAAACGCCGTCACGACCTTTCCGTCAGGTAATTGTCCAAAATCCTTCTCTACTACTTTCATGATATCCTTTCCTGCTATACAGCAAATGAGCGATTCCTCGCTCATCATCATGCTTATTACTTTGTCAATTCGACATCTTTCCCTAATAGGTCAATCACTAATGGTTCACCTGAAATCAAGTCAACATGTGCACCTTGACCATCAACTGACACTTCCAAAACATGACCGCGGAATACCAAACGGAAAGCATATTTTGTCCAATTCTTTGGCAAGAATGGCTTCAAGTGGAGTTTACCATCACGAACACGCATGCCGGCAAATCCTTGCACAATCGCTAACCATGAACCCGTCATAGCAGTTATATGCAAACCATCTGACGTATCATTATTATAATTATCTAAGTCCAAACGGGCCGCACGTTCGTACATTTCAACTGCTTTATCTTCCATTTGTAAGTCAGCAGCCAAAATTGAGTGAACAGATGGCGACAATGATGACTCATGCACTGTCAATGGTTCATAGAATTCAAAGTTGTTACGCTTTTCTTCTTCTGTAAACGCGTCTGGGAAATAGAACATGGCGTGTAATGTATCAGATTGCTTAATATATGGCGAGCGCAAAATGCGATCCCATGACCAGTTTTGGTTAATTGGACGAATATCTTGTGGCATATCAGCGATTGGAGTCAAATCTTTATCCAAGAATGTATCGTGTTGAACAAAGATATGCTTTTTACCTGTCTTGGTTTCAACATCAGCCTCTGGCAAATACATTTTATCAACAATTTCTTGCCACTTTGCTAATTCTTCATCTGTCAAAGCCAACTTAGCTTTTTCATCAGCATTAATTTCATTGTAGTGTTCAAGTGAGTATTGCAAAACCCATTTTGCCATCCAATTTGTATAGAAATTGTTATTAACATTGTTTTCGTACTCGTTGGGACCCGTGACACCATGAATCATGTACTTATCGTTTCGGGCAGAATAGTGGACACGATCTGCCCAGAAGCGGGCGATATTATACAAAACTTGTGCGCCATAACCGTCAAGCCATGAGTGATCTCCCGTGATGTTTGTATAATTATAAATCGCATAAGCAATTGTCGAATTACGGTGAATTTCTTCAAAAGTAATTTCCCACTCGTTGTGTGACTCAATACCATCAAAGGTCACCATTGGGTACAAAGCACCCTTTAAGCCTTGTTCTTTGGCATTGTGGAATGCACCATCCAACTGATCAAAACGATATTGTAGCAATGAACGGGTCACAGACGGATCAGCAACACCAAGGTAAACAGGAATAGCAAATGCTTCGGTGTCCCAATACGTGGCACCACCGTACTTCTCGCCAGTGAAACCTTTTGGTCCGATATTCAAGCGTGGATCATTACCATAGTAGGTTGAGAATAACTGGAATAGGTTGAAGCGAATACCTTGCTGCGCCGCATCATCTCCTTCAATTTGAACATCAGCTTTTTCCCAACGATTAGCCCATTCTTGCGCATGCGCTGTGTATATGTCGTCGTATGTTTGTGCGGCAAGATCCGCAGTTAGTGTTTCACCTGCTTTAATCACTTGAGCTAGGCCATCATAATCACGTGAAGTTGTCACAATCACGCGCTTTTCAAAACTAACTGAACCTTTAGCTGGTACTTCAATGTCAAAGTTATCAGTCACTTCTTTTTCAGAGCGGTTCACACCATGCTTTTCACCGCCAACAAAGCTCTGACGGGCAACAACTGTAAATTGTGGCACACCAAACGGATTTTCAATCGTTTGCGTAGCGATAAATGATGAATTAGTGTCATTACCCGCATCCAAAACTTGCCAAAACTTCTCATCATAATTTGAATCTTCATTGACAACGTCAGCATCAATACTAGCATCAAAACGAATTGTGTGCGCTTGACCATCAGCAGATGACAAGTCATAGTGAATATCTGCTAGTTCCTTCACTGCTGCTGAAACTAAGCGCGTGATTTTAAACGTCACGCCAAACACAGTAAATGTTCGATTCAAAACACCATTTTTCATATCCAATGATACTTCAAAATCAGTCACATCATTCTTAGCTAAATCAACTTGATTGCCATCAACGTAAATGTCTGCTTTGACATAGTTTAGCGCATTGATAGCTTTTCCAAAGTAAAGTGGATAACCATTTTTCCACCAACCGACACGTGTTTTATCTGGGAACCAAACACCACCAACGTAAATACCTTGATGTGTGTCACCGGAATAGACTTCTTCGAACATACCACGCATGCCCATGTATTCGTTGCCCAAACTCGTCATAGATTCTTGGAGACGTTTATCTTCGGGATTCAAATCATGTGATGTAACTGTCCAAGGATCAACTTCAAAAATTCGTTTCATAAGACTTTCTACCTCTTCAATTTTTCTAATGCTTAGCTTCAGCGCTAATATCTACGACGACTAATCGCACATATTAACGCCGAAGCGTTAGCCATTATTGTGCATCTACTGGATTACTGTGAATTTCATTGATAAATCCAACACTGACTGCACCAATTAACATTAAGATTCCTGATACCAAAATCATTGATGGGAAATGTGAACCAAGTGCAGGAAATAGTGCAAAACTAGCAACCGAGGCTACAATTTGTGGTAAACAAATTGAACCGTTAAACAATCCTAGATAAGTACCCATGTGATCACCAGGCAATGCGTTGGTTACCATAATAAATGGATATGCCATCATACCTGCCCATGAAATACCGATTAAAATAAATGAACCAATCAACAAATACTGTGAGTGAATAAAGAACACTGATGTGAACCCGATTGCCCCCAAAAATAGTGACAAAGCATAACCTGTTTTGTTTTTGTTTGCTGGAATCTTTGATAATACAAGCGACCACACGACGGCTGCAATGGCATAAACCGCTGACATGATACCAAACCAGTTTCCACCATTTTGGTAACCAGCCGTTGTTGGATCAGTTGCATGGAAAATATTGTCTGCCACAGCACCAGTACCGTATGTCCACAAATATTGGAATGCCATCCAGCAGAAAAACTGAGTCAAAGTAACCATCCAAAATGTTTTTGGTGCACGCTTTAACAAAGTCAAGAAGCCACCTTCACCATCATCTGGTGTATTCAAAGCATAACCATGATATAGCTCATAAGTGGCATCATCGTATTCTTTCACGTTAAAGACTGCAATCAGTGAAAAGACAACTAAGACAATCGCACCAACATAGAATGAAATAATCACAGAAGCTGGCACCTGACCTTTAGGTGCTGTATTAGCAACACCAATGGCCGTCAGTAAGAATGGGAAAATGGTTGCCAGCACAGACCCTGTATTAGATAAGAAACTTTGGATTGAGTATGCGTATGACTTTTGGTCTTCATTAACCATGTCACCAACAACCATCTTGAAGGGTTGCATTGCAACATTAGAGCTCAAATCCATGAACAAAATTGTAATCGCTCCAAACCACAAACCAGCAGTAGTTGAAAAACCAAAACTACCTGAATTAGGCAACAAGAACATCACGATAACTGACACAAGAGCGCCAACCAATAGATAAGGCATTCGACGACCAAAGCGCTTTGTCCAAGTGCGATCTGAGAAATAACCAACTAGTGGTTGAACAAACAGCCCTGCTAATGGTGGTAGGATGAAGAAAAATCCTAACTTAGTGGGATCAGCACCCAATGTCTGAAAAATACGTCCCATTTGGGAACTCTGCAATGAAAACGCCATCTGCACGCCCAAAAATCCAAAACTCAGCATCCAAATGGTGCTTAGCGGCAAGTTTGGCAACCCCTGCCCTTTTTTCTTATCTGCCATAATTACTTCCTCCAAAAATTATTTTGAAACATAACTTGTTTGCTCTAATCATGCACCATTTCTATGAACAATTCGTGATGAAACTGTATTTTCTTCATTAGAAATGAGACACATATTTTTGGGCATCAAATCATGTAACCGTTTACATTTTATAGTATAAAACATTTTGATAATTAATGGAAGCGTTTGCACAATGTTAACGGTAACATCATCACAAATTTGTTGTTTCTCGAACAACTATATCTGGTAAAATGCTGGTATTTTCTACTTCTAAGGTGTTTTCTGATTCAATCTGAGAAATAATTTGTGCGACAATTTTTTCAGCAATTAAGGCAAACGGTTGTCTCACAGTAGTTAATTGCGGTTGAGTCAGCTGATCAATGAACACACCATCAAATCCGATTACGCCACATTCACGCGGAATATGATAAACACGCTGAACAGCACGCAACACACCAAGTGCAATCCGATCAGTCGCACAAACAATCGCAGTTGGTAATTCGAAATTGTGCATTAAGTTCGTTAATAGCGTATCCGCTAAGTGGGCATGATTTTCAGTTTGATAAACGTTAACACGACCGCCTTTTTGTGCCATAACTGCTCGATACCCAGCTTCACGTTGCTTAGCAAAAGGTAAATCTAACGATAAACCAATATAATAAATATCACGATATCCCTGCCGCCACATATATTCAGTCGCTTTTTCAATCCCAGCTTGATTATCCACGTCAACAGATGATAAGGGAGAATTTGGTGGCGCTGCGCCATAAAGTATCACTGGCACATCAAGCGTTTGTAATTTTAATAAATCTTCTTGTCGCCAACCGCTGACAATTATCCCGTCAATACTTTGTGTCTCTGCCGTAATATCTAAGCTAATTTCTAGTGTGTAGCCTTTTTGTTGTAAATTATGAGCTAATCGAATCAATAATTTGGCATAATTCGGTTCAACTGTTGCAACATCTTCTAAAAGTAAGAAACGAATGACATAATGGCGTTGGTTGACCAATGCCCGTGCGACTTGATTTGGCACATAGCCGACGGCTTCAATTGCTTGTTGTACTAATGTCATCAGTTCAGGTGATACTTGATCTGGATGATTAATTACACGGCTAACTGTCATTTTTGAAACATGCGCCTTTCGCGCAACATCGCTTAAATTCACCATGTCTCATCACCAAATTCAGGTAAACGATACGGCACAATCACGCTTGTTGCCTTAGTTTGCTCCAGCACAGAACGCTGATCGTTAAACAATAATCGGACCGCTTCACTGCCCAAGCTACGTGGTAATACATCAACTGAGTAAAAGTCCTTACCACCCAGTCGTGCATATTCAGAACGATTAAAAGCTATCGTTGGCAATTTTGGATGTGTGGGCAAATGCGCTTGCGCCTGATTACGTGCCAGATAGCCGATTTTGTCATCACTAGCAATAATGCCGTCAATTTCGTGGTGCAATTCGAAATAACTTTCCAATACCTGTTTTTGCGCTTGAAAATCAATTGGTAATGATAAGACTTGACCGTCTGGTTGTGCAATATGAAAGCCGATTTCACGATTTCGCTCATAACGCCAATCAGCCAACGTACGAACAAAGAGCGGTGCTTTTAGATTAAACTGGTCAACTAGCTGCCTAGTTGCTTCTTCCCCAGCTCGGCGATTATCATTATCAACATATAAAACATCATTAGCTTGCTCGGGTTCACCTGTAACAACAACACGGGCGTTGTTTTCTCGTAATAATTCAGAAATCGGATCATTTTCAACAGTGTAAAGTAGTATAAAACGGCGAACTTGTCCAGCTTCCACCATCATTTTAACGGCATTGTAGACTTCAGACCAATTGCTGCCCGTCGCAGTAGTCAATAAGTATTGTCGCGCAACAAGTTGAGAATTAATCCCAAATAGTAATTGCATGGCAAAATCATTTTCAGCACTACCTGCAGCTTGTGGTTGAAAAACAACCCCTACCGTGTTGCTTTCACGCTGTGTTAAGTTCCGTGCAGCAAAATTTGGCGTATAGCCCATATCTTGTGCAAGTTTTTTAATACGTTCCTTTGTTTTAACACTAATTTTCGGTGAATCAGCCAACGCGCGCGAAACCGTTGAAATAGCAACTCCGGATTTATTTGCAATATCTTGTATTGTTACCATAGCGACCTCCTGTACACGTTATTTTAACATGAAAAAGATTGGGACTGACGCCCCAATCTTTTTTAACCTTTGACCGAGCCACTTGTCACACCAGAAACGTAGAATCGTTGCAACACAATAAACAAAATCGTAATTGGAATTGCAATAATCACTGCCCCCGCAGCGAAACTCATGAATAATGAATTGGCCGTCTCTTTAGTCATCATCGAATATAATCCGATTGCAACTGTATAATTTTTAACATTGTCACCCATAATAACCTGAGCAAAAATGAAATCCATCCAAGGACCAGTAAAAGCTGTCAATGCCGTAAAGACAATGATTGGTTTAGATAATGGCAAGGTAATTTTGGTAAAAATTTGCCATTTGGTTGCACCATCTAGCATGGCACTTTCATCCAATGAATATGGAATCGTGTCAAAAAATCCTTTTTGGATGTAAAATCCCAAACCAGCGCCAGATACATAAACTAATATTAGGGCGAATAAACTTTGCGTTAAACCAGCTGCTTTCAAAATATAATAGATAGCAAACATTGCCATAAAGCCCGGAAACATGTTCAAAACTAAGGCAACCTTCAAAAAAGGACCCTTTAACTTAAATCGTAAGCGACTCAATGAGTATGCCATTGCTAACACTAAAGCTGTGGAAATAAAGCCGCTCACAATCGACACAAATAACGTATTCAAGAACCAGCGACCAAAAGGATATTGTGAGTTGGTAAAAAGTTGTACGTAGTTATGAAAGGTGTAGGTTTTTGGCCAAAAATAGTTTACAAACGCGCCACCTTCGCCACGGAAACTAGTCAATATAATCCAGAGAATGGGCACGACCCAAACAATTGCCATGACAGTCAATAATAGATACAAAATCATTGTATTACGGCGTTTTACGCCTTTTAAGCTATGCATTGTTATGCCTCCATTCCAGAATTTGATATTTTCTTATAAGCAATCAATGAGAATGTTGCGGACAAAATGAAGATTAAGATACCAATTACCGAAGCTAAGTTATAATCAGCAGTATTCAGAGTTAAATTGTATAACCAAGTAATCAGCAAATCAGTTGATCCAGCACCGTAATAATTAGAATTAGCTGGTCCACCACCTGTTAACAAGTAAATCACGTTAAAATTGTTCACATTACCAATGAACTGTTGAATCAAACTCGGCGCCATCACAAACACAATTTGCGGAAATGTGATTGACCTGAAAATTTGAAATTTATTAGCGCCATCAATTTCTGCTGCTTCAATTTGTTCTTCGGATTGATTCTGTAAGATCCCCGTTGTCACCAACATTGTAGCTGGAATACCAATCCATAGGTTAACAACAATAATTGTAAACTTGGCAAACAATGGATTTGTGAAAAATGGTAACGATGTTTTAATCAGACCTGAGTTGATCAGTAATGTGTTAACTAATCCACCGTCAGCAAACATATTATTCATAATCAGTAAACTAATGAAGGCTGGAATCGCCATCGTTAAAATGAAGATAGTTCGAAAAACTTTTTTACCTTTGATGCCCTTAGCATTGATCATCATCGCCAAGATAACGCCAAAGAAAAATGAAGTTACTGTTGCTGCAACAGCCCAAATTAATGTCCAAGCCAATACTGGGAAAAAGGTATTGGCCATTTGCCCTGAAATAACATTACCAAAATTCGCAAATCCGACCCAACTAAATAAATTTTTGGGAGGCAAGTGGTTGTGATCGTATGATGTAAAAGCAATCGCAATCATATAAATTAATGGCAAAATAGTAAAGAACAAAACACCTGTCATTGGAATTGCCATCAAAGTCACATGCATTTTTTCGTCAAGCAAGGATGCTAAGTCTTGCTTCAACGTTGGCAGTGTCTCACCGTCTTGTTTCAATTCCCATATTTTACGCGCCGATCCCAAATTAGCACGATATAAGAGAATAAACAGTACCGTAATAATGACAGCTAGCATACCCCATAGTAGCAAAAGCATCGAATTATCACCCGCTTTTAATACAGAAATCCCTAACTTTTTGTCATACACCAAACCCTGTGCATGTGTTCCCAGCGTTATCATGTTGTGATAAGCTTTTAATCCTGTCGTGAATAACCACGCCACCCAAGATATTTCTAGTAATAAAAAGATGAATCCTTTGAGATATTGCTTATTGGCAATGTTGGCAGCTCCCATAATAATATAAGAAGCCTTAGTTGCACCATCTGCTTTTTTAAATAACTTTGTTAGTGGTATATGCGCTTCAAAAGTCGAATGCTTTTTTCTTTTAAACATCTTTCTTTCCATCCTTCATAAGTATGTACACAGTGAGTGATAGCCACTCACTGCTTTCCTTTTATTTAACTGATTTTGAAGCATTTTTAACCAAAGTGGTTAGCTTTGGCAACATTTGACTGTCTGAAATCTTGCCCTTGTATGTGTCGTTAAACAAGGCATCAGCTGATGTCCAGAAGTTAGCCATGGCTGGTGATTTAGGCATTGGTGTTGAATAACCTTTCTTCGACATATCAACAACCGCCTTTGCAAGCGCATCATTTTGAATATCTTGAGAGGCTTGAACTTTTTTAGATGATGGAATGTAGTGCGAATTTTTGAATCCTAGCTCTTGTACCTTATCACTTGATAAGTATTTCGCTAATTTCATCGCTGCCAAAGGCTGCTTAGTATCTTGCTTAACACCGAATAACTTAACACCCAAGAACGCCTGCATCTGTTTTTCACCTGAACCCAAGTCAACTGTTGGATATGGTGCAATGCCTAAGTTGTCCCCTAAGGCTTTTTTATAGTCATTGTATGACCATGGACCAGACAAAGTTGCCGAAATTTTGCCTGATTGTAACAGACTCAATGTGTTCGTGCTGGCTTGAACAACGCCCGGATTATCTTTTTGAGCTTTCATCCACTTCAAAACGGACACACCTTTTTTGTTGTCAATATTTGTACCCTTTGCTTTTTCACCATTAGCACCATACAACGTATCTCCGGCAGTGTAGAATAGTGGTGAGAAAATGTAGTTAGCACCAGCTGATGCTAAATTTGTTCCCACTTTTCCCTTAGATGTCAAACTAGTCCAAGATTTAATATCATCATTACCGAGTTGCGTTTTGTTATAATACAAGACTTGTGACTCAATGCCATAAGGATAACCGTACACCTTGCCCTTATAGGTTGCCCCTTTCATCGCATTAGAAATTTGTGTTGATTTAAGGCTTTTAGCATATTTGGTATTTTGATAAATTAGTCCCTGAGAAGCTAGCGATCCAATTTGATCATGTGGAAACATGAATACATCTGCAGCAGCCGATGGGTCCTTTTGCAAATTCTTTAATGCATCAGTTGAGCTTGTGTACTTAATAGTCACCTTGATGCTAGGATTCGCTTTTTCAAAATCTTTGACAGCTTGAACATAAGTTGGTTTTGTACTTGTATCTACCCACAACTTCAACTTTTTCGTCTTGGCAGCATTTACTGTTGGGGTATCAAGTGAAACACTCAATAATCCAACGGCAGTTGAAGCCGTCAGCAATGTTACCATTGCGCCAGTCGTCACGCTCATCATTTTTCTCATGATGTTTTTCCTCCAGAAAAATTCTCTTTGTATTTTTGATTACGCAATCATCATAAAACATTTATCCAAGTAATGCAAGCGCTTACATTTTTATTTTTTATGAATTGGTCTAGACAAGCTATGATATTTTTATTGATAATAATTGAGCATATAAAGAAGTATTTTTTTATTAAGTATGAATTATCTATGATTTTATTATTGAATTAATCACATTTTTCACAAGCATATAAAATTTGGTATAACACTTTTGTGGAAACGCTTGCATTTATTTTTAAATATGCTAATCTAATTCATGTAAGCGCTATCATTTTTTTATAGTTGCGATACCCGATATTAAAAAAACGAGGAAGAAAAAATGGCTGAAATTCGTTTGGAACACATCAATAAAACATATCCACACATGTCCACCCCATCTGTGGCAGATTATAATCTTCAAATTCACGATAAAGAGTTTATCGTGTTTGTCGGTCCGTCTGGTTCTGGTAAATCAACTGTTTTACGCATGATCGCCGGCTTGGAGGAAATCTCTGGTGGTGAATTTTTCATTGACAATAAATTAATGAATGATGTTCCACCTAAAGACCGAGATATTGCGATGGTTTTTCAAAACTATGCCCTCTACCCACATATGAGCGTGTTTGATAATATTGCTTTCGGCCTCAAATTGAGAAAAGTACCCAAAGCTGAAATCACACAGCGTGTTCAAGACGCAGCGAAAATTCTTGGCATTGAAGACTACCTTGATCGCAAACCCGCTGATTTATCTGGGGGTCAAAGACAACGTGTGGCAATGGGTCGCGCAATCGTTCGCGATGCGAAAATTTTGTTAATGGATGAACCGCTATCTAACCTCGATGCAAAATTACGTGTTGAAATTAGAGCAGAAATCACTAAGATTCACAAGCGAATTGGTGCCACTACTATTTATGTGACGCATGACCAGACAGAAGCTATGACACTGGCTGATCGCATTGTTATTATCGACCACGGTGACATTCAACAAGTCGGTACACCGCAAGAACTCTACAATGAACCTGCTAACATTTTTGTTGCCACATTCATTGGTATGCCATCAATGAATATGATTTCTGGTCAGTTCAGTCATGATATATTGACCACAAAAGATGGCTTTAGTCTGAAAATTCCGCTTGGTATGGCTAAACAACTCACTGCCCGTGGCTACGAAGGCAAACAAGTTGTATTTGGTGTCCGACCGGAAGATATTCACTCCGAGCAAGTAGCACTTGACACCTATCCCGAAAGTAAAGTAACAGCAACTGTTACCATTGCAGAACTAATGGGCGCCGACTCAATGTTGTATACGCAAGTTGGTTCACAACAACTGATCGCTCGTGTAAATGCTCGCGATTACAATCAACCTGGTGCCTCAGTCGAACTCGCTATTAACACCAATAAAGGACACTTTTTTGATGCCGATACGACACAACGTATTGTCTAAAACTTCGCATATTTCCTGACAGTTTAATCTATTAACGAGGCAATTATTTATGAATAAAGCAGCAATTTATCACCGCCCTGAATCTGAATACGCTTATTTATATACAGCAGATGAATTACGATTACGAATTCGAACAGCAAAAAATGATATTCAATCAATTAGCGTCATTGCTGGAGATCCCTATAATTGGCAGAACGGTACTTGGCAAAAATCGGCCAATGTCGTCATGAAAAAAACACTTGTCACTGAAACACATCAATATTGGCAAGCATCATTAACAGCGCCTTTCAACCGTTTAAACTATGGCTTTATTTTAACTGACAGTCTCGGCGATTCCATTTTTTATGGTGATCAAGGATTTGAAACACTCACATCCTCTTCAAATGATGACAACAGTTTGATGGGTGCTAATAATTATTTCAAAATGCCCTATTTTCAAGAAATTGATCGTTTTAAAGCACCAGAATGGGTCAAAAAAACTGTATGGTACCAAATTTTTCCTGAACGGTTTGCCAATGGTGACACATCAAATGATCCATCTGGAACATTACCTTGGCGGTCAGGTGATCATCCCACCGCTGAAAGTTTTTATGGCGGGGACTTGAAAGGTATCATCAACCATTTAGATCACTTCAGTCAACTTGGTATTAACGGCTTGTATCTCACACCTATTTTTAAAGCACCTACTAATCATAAATATGATACGCAAGATTATTTTGAAATCGATCCACATTTTGGTACAAAAGAAGATTTTAAATTATTGGTTGAAAGAGCACATGCGGCCGGAATTCGAGTGATGCTTGATGCCGTGTTCAATCATATCGGTGATCAAAGTCCTCAATGGCAAGATGTTATTGCTAATGGTCGTCAATCAAAATACGCTGATTGGTTTCATATTCATGACTTCCCTGTGCGTTATACGCCGACTGATAATTTTGAATATACTGCAGACGCAAATTATGATACATTCGCATTTACGCCGCACATGCCAAAACTTAATACCGCTAATCCAGAAGTACAAGATTATCTGATTGACATCGCGACCTACTGGATAAAAGAATTTGATATTGATGGCTGGCGTTTGGACGTGGCAAATGAAGTTGATCATCATTTCTGGAAAAAATTCCGCAGAGCCACTACGGCCATCAAGCCTGATATTTATATACTTGGTGAAATTTGGACAAGTGCACAATCATGGTTGCAGGGCGATGAATTTTCGGCCGTCATGAATTATGCTTTCACAGGGTCAATTGTTGACTTTTTTGCCAAACAACAAATTTCGCCCTCCCAGATGGTCCATAAACTCAATGCACAACTAATGCTAAATCGTGATCAAACCAATCAGGTCATGTTTAATCTACTTGACTCACATGATGCGCCACGCATTCTAACCGTAGCACACAATAATAAGACCATTGTGAAACAAATGTATACTTTTATGTTTTTACAGCAAGGTACGCCTGATATCTATTACGGTAGCGAATATGCAATGAGTGGTCAACAAGATCCAGATAATCGCCGGCCTATGGTTTGGCAAAGTGATCAACAAGATGCAACGATGTATGACTTTTTGAAGCAACTGATTCAGCTACGTCATGATTATCAAACTGTCTTGTCTGAGGGTACACTGTCCTGGGAGACGGATGATAACAAAAACATTGTTGGTTTCACACGTCAGCTAGGTCAAACAAAGATATTCGCAATATTTAATGCTGGGAATACAAATTACGAAATACCAACATCAATTGATATATCTCACATCATTTCAGAGCAGTTGTACAACAACCACATCATTCAGCCTAACGGCTTTCTTGTGACGATTTCTAATCAGTAAGGAGTTTTTTTATGACAGCACCTTGGTGGCAATCAGCCGTTGTTTATCAAGTATATCCCCGTTCATTTCAGGACACTAATCATGACGGCATCGGCGATATTCAAGGCATTATCTCACATCTTGACTACTTGCAAAAACTAGGCGTTGATGCAATATGGCTATCACCAGTTTATGCTTCTCCAAACGATGACAACGGCTATGATATCAGTGATTATGAAAATATCATGGCTGAATTTGGTACCATGACCGACATGGAAGCTTTAATTCATGATGCTCGTGAAAGAAATATCAAAATCGTGATGGATCTGGTATTAAATCATACTTCTGATGAGCATGCTTGGTTTATTGAATCAAAGCGAAGCCGTGATAACGATTATCGAGATTTTTATATCTGGCGAGATGCTAATCATAATGCTGCCCCGAATGATCTACATTCTGCATTTGGTGGTAGTGCCTGGACATTAGATCCACTCACGAATCAATATTATTTACATCTATTTAGTCCAAAACAACCAGACTTAAATTGGACCAATCCTGATGTCAGACAAGCAATCTATGCCATGATTAATTTCTGGATTGACAAAGGCGTTGGTGGTTTTCGTTTAGACGTCATTGATTTGATTGGTAAAATACCAGATGACAAAATAACCGCTAATGGGCCTAAGCTCCATGACTACTTAAAAGAAATGAACCAAGCAACGTTTGCTAATCATGATTTGATGACAGTTGGCGAAACTTGGGGTGCGACACCTGACATCGCCAAATTATATACGCGTCCTGACCGAAAAGAACTATCAATGGTTTTTCAATTTGAACACATAACTCTCGATCAAGAATCTGGTCAAGACAAATGGTTTTATATTCCATTAGATGTTAGCAAACTCAAGGGGGTCATGACTAAATGGCAAACACAGCTCAACAGTGATGATGGTTGGAATTCACTTTTTTGGAACAATCATGATTTGCCTCGGATTGTATCACGATGGGGTAATGATACGATTCACCGTGTGGCATCAGCAAAAATGTTGGCAATTTTACTGCACATGATGAAAGGCACGCCCTACATTTATCAAGGCGAAGAAATTGGGTTAACCAATACACCAGTCAAAGATATTTCAGATTTACGAGATATTGAATCATTAAACTATTACCATGACTCACTCAAAAATGGCTATCTCTCATCTGATGCAATACTTGATCAAATTAACCATAAAGGTCGTGATAATGCAAGACGACCTATACCTTGGCGCAACAGCCTAAACGGTGGTTTTTCTGATGTTGATCCTTGGATTGATGTTAATAGCAATTACCCTGATATTAATGTTGAAGCCGCTTTGAATGATTCCAACAGTATTTTCTACACTTATCAAAAATTAATTACGCTTAGACATCAAAACCCAATTGTTGTCTATGGTGATTTTGAGCTCATTGATACAGTTGATCAAGTTTTTGCCTATTACCGACACTATCATGATCTAACTTGGCTAGTTGTGACTAATTTCAGCAATCAGACCAATACGTTTACAAGTGAAGATCACATAGAAGCCACCATAGTTGCAAATTATGACGAACCCAAAAATTTGCATAATAAAATACTTCAACCTTACGAGGCATTTGTGGTTCAAGTCACGACAAAATTGTAATTTTGGAGGTATTTATTGATGACAAAAATTAATCCACCATGGTGGCAATCCGCTATTGGCTATCAAATTTATCCACGCTCATTTCAAGATACAAATCATGATGGTATCGGCGATTTACAAGGTATTATTAAGCGCCTACCCTATCTTAAATGGCTTGGTATTGATTTTATTTGGCTAAATCCAATTTATACCTCACCAAATGTCGACAACGGTTATGACATTGCTGATTTTCAAAACATCGCTTCAGAGTATGGTACGTTATCTGATTTCAAAACGCTTATTGCAGCTGCTCACAAACAAGATATCCGTGTCATTATGGATTTAGTTGTCAACCATACATCAAATCAGCATGCTTGGTTCAAAGCAGCCAAAACCAGTCGTAATAACCCATACCACGATTTTTATATTTGGCAACCAAATCATAATCACCAGCCACCAAACAATTGGACTAACTTTACTGGAGATAGTGTTTGGACCTATAATCAGGCAACTGATGAATGGTATTTCCACTTGTTTGCACCAGAACAGCCTGATTTAAATTGGGAAAATCCATCTGTACAAACCGAAATTATCAATATGATTACTTGGTGGTCTGAGCAAAATATTGATGGCTTTCGTCTCGATGCGCTCAGTCATCTTAAAAAGGTTTCATTCGAGACACCACAACCCACTGGTGAACATCAATTTGATATTTTTGCTAATAATCTAGGTATCGAAAAATTTTTAAAACGCTTGCATGATACTTTTCAATCACTTCATTTGATGACTGTTGGCGAGGCTGGCGGTGTGCATGCCGACACGGCTAGAAATTGGACGGGACCACAGGGTTTCATTGACATGATTTTTGAATTAGAACATCAATCTCGTCAGTCAGAAGTACCGCCGCGCGCTGACATCAATCATTTACTTTCTAGTTTGACAACGTGGGAGAAACAACTAAATTCACAAGGCTGGCTAGGCATCTATCTAGAAAATCATGATCAGCCTAGATCATTAACTGTTTATGGTGAAAACAATCCTGTAGCAGCCAAAAGCTTGGCAACTTTGTTGCTCACATTGCGAGGCACACCTTTTATTTATCAAGGTGAGGAATTAGGCATGACCAATATGCCCTTTACCTCGCCAGACCAAATTGATGATCTACCAACTTATCATGATTTTCAACGCTTCAAGTCGGCTGGTATTGCAACAGATTTAGCTTTAAAAAAAGCAACAAGTTGGTCGCGTGACAACGCTCGAACCCCGATGCAATGGACAAAATTCGGCTTTTCCGACAATGCAGAAGATTCTAAAAAGACATGGCTAGTGACTAACCCTAACACGACAAAGCGTAATTACCAAGAAGATAGAGAAAATCCTGACTCAATACTGAATTACTATCGTCGTTTAATCCATCTCCGTCGAGATGATGACACTTTAAAATCTGGTGATTTTAAGTTAATCACTATGGAAAAAACTAACATTTTAGTATTTACACGAAATTCAACAGATAGCCAACGTTTGATTGTCATCAACTTGTCAGATGCCCCTCAAACAATTTCCCTGCCCGAACAACTACTCAATAAAGGCTGGCAGCCATTGATAGCGACCATTAATCCTATTCCAGAAATATCACAATCTATCCACTTACAACCTTTTCAATCTATTATCTGGTATAATTAACGTTTTAAAGGAGCAAATCATGGGTAGATATCAAATTGATTTTAAACAAAAACAAGCCGATGCTAAATACAAATCGGGTCAACAAACACAAACAACGAAAGCTGACAAAATCGCCGAAATTAGAGCAAAAATGGTCGCTAACAAAAAGCAATCCAAACGTTAAAAATACGTTTGGATTGCTTTTTACATAATTGTTCTAACAAAATTTAGGACTGCATCATTAAATTGATCTGGTGCCTCAATGTGAGGAATATGACCCGCTTTATCAATAGTGACACCTTGACCATTTTTTGACATGGCGACAACTGTTTCAACATGTGCCGACGGCCAAAGTGGCGAGTCTTGTCCAGCAATGAATAAGTGCTTCACCTGCTCACGACGTAACACATCACGCCAATCCTGCATTAAACTGTCTAATAGTAGTGGCTCATTGTATTGAAAGTCAAATGGTTGATAGTTATCAGCCAAAGCATGCTTGACTGTTTCTGACAGTTTCAATCGCGTTAATTTTGTATGCGGTAGTTTTGTCGCTGCTGTCCAAATCATCGTCAAATCAGCGTTAAAAATGCCATACGGCCAGCTATCATCTCGCAATATCTTTGGAAGCTGATCTTCAGTAATGATAGCTCTGACGTTGGCATCCCCATATAAGGATAAGTAAGCCCAAATTGTGCTGGCACCCATTGAATGTCCCATCAATATTGGCTTTTCCAGCCTCAATTGTGCCATTAATTCAGCTAAATCTTGCCCGTGCCGTGCCATTCGCATACCGTAGTCAACCGTATCGCTTTTCCCATGGTTACGACGATCATAAGTGATTACCTGTAAGCCAGCGTTTACTAGTGGTTCAACCTGCATCACCCATGTTGCTTGATTCCCTGAATATCCTTCAACCAAAATAATGGGCTGACCTGTACCAAATATTTGATAATCGAGTCTCACACCATCATTTGTCATCATTGTTGACAAAATCTGTTCCTCCAATCAAAACAAAGTCGCTACAAAAAGCAACTTTGTTTATGTCAAGCTTATTATATATGAATTGGTAAGCCATCCGCAACTTCAGCGGCATCCATGATGGCTTCACCCAAAGTTGGATGTGGATGAATTGTTAGGGAAATGTCTGTCGTCGTTAGACCATTTTCAATAGCTAATGACAATTCAGAAATCAAATCCGAGGCACCCGGACCAACAATTTGTGCACCCAATAGCGCTTTAGTTGTTTTATCACTTATCAAACGAATAAAGCCAACTGCTTCATCAATTGAAATGGCACGACCGTTAGCAGCAAATGGAAACTTCGAAATTGTAGCCGTTAACTGCTTTTCTGTCACTGACTCTGGTGTTTCGCCTGTTGTTGCTAATTCATAATTTGTATAGGCAACTGCTGGTAAGGAATAATGCAAGTCACGAGCATGCGCATCCCCAGAAATTGTAGCTGCAGCAATTTTAGCTTGAAAACTTGCCTTATGTGCCAATTGGGGCCCCGCTGTCACATCACCGATGGCGTAGATATGAGGCACAGTTGTCTGCATGTTATCAGTGATTTCAATCAAGCCACGATCGCTTAATTTAACATCAGTGTTGTTGAGACCAAGCGTATTGGTATTAGCGCGTCGACCAACAGCAATTAACAAATAATCACCAGAAACTGTTTGTTCTTGCCCATCTACTTCATAAGTCAATGTCACATCGTTTTCAGTTTGGACAGCGCTTTTTGCCATGGCTGAGGTAACAATCACCCCACCGCGTTTCGTGAAATCATCTATGACCGGTTTAGCCAGCTCTGCGTCAAATCCATTTAGCGTGTGATCCAAGCCTTCAATAATTGTGACCTGAGAACCTAGGTTAGCATAAGCACCACCAAGTTCAGAACCAATCACGCCACCACCAACAATAATTAACTTATTAGGTATTTCAGGTAAACTCAAGGCGCCAGTAGAATCAACAATTCGCTTACCAAATGGCAAAGCCGGAATTTCAATTGGGCTAGAACCAGTCGCAATGATAGCATTGTTAAATTGCAGCAATTCGTGGCCATCTTCTTGAACAACATTTAATGTTTCATTGTCATTAAATGATGCTTCACCCTGAATGATATCAACATGATGCTTTTTGAGCAACATTTTAACACCACCAGTCAGCGTGTTGACCACAGTATTTTGCTTCCAATCTTGTGTCTTTGACCAATCGATTTTTGCATCAGCTTGTGTCAAACCAAAAGGATTTTCTGATATAGCATCACGATAATGATGTCCCACATTGATTAAGGCTTTTGACGGAATACAACCGACATTTAAACAAACACCACCAATTTGATCACGTTCGATAATAGTCACATTTTGACCCAATTCAGCAGCGCGAATAGCGGCTACATAACCACCAGGTCCTGATCCGATAACAACTGTATCTACTTCACGTGCTTGTGCACCAACAACCATGATTACACCTCCATCAACATATAGGCTGGGTCAGCCAACAGCTGCTTCAAATAATTAATAGCTGACTGTCCTAACATGCCATCAATCAAACGATGATCATAACTCAATGACAACTTCATGTTTTGACCGACCGCCAATTCACCATCTAAACCAACAATGGGTTCTTTCAGAATTGATCCCAAGCCGAGAATTGCGACTTCTTTACCATTAATAATTGGTGTGAACCAAGTACCACGTGCCGAACCAAGGTTAGAAATTGTAATCGTACCGCCTTGCATTTGCGCTGGCTTAATTGTTCCTTCACGAACAGCGGTTGCTAACTCAGCAATTTCTTTAGCTATTGTCACGATTGATTTTTGGTCAGCCTGCTTAATGACTGGCACATAAAGACCACTTGGCGCATTAACAGCAATGCCCATATTGACATCGTCATGATAGACAACTTCTTGCGTATCCATGTCTAGACTTGCGTTGATTTCAGGGAACTTTTTAGCCGTTGCAGCTAACGCTTTTACCGCATAAGCCAAATAAGTCAAATGAATGTCTTGATCAGCCAATTGCGTCTTAAATGTTTGACGATGAGCGACCAATTTGCTAACTTCAACCGAATCAAAATTAGTAACCGTTGGAATAGTTACATTCTGTGTTGCCATTGCTTTAGCAATTGCCTTGCGAACGCCTGACATTGGTTGGCGACCTTCGCGTACAGGTTCAGGCACTTCAACATCTTTGGTCACTGCCGCTGTTGGTGAGGTAGTTGTTTCATTAGATGACTCACTTGAAGTTGCAGCTACCGGTGTATCCGTTGCTTGGTATGCCGTGACATCAGCTAATGTCACATGCCCATGACGACCCGTTGCTGGGACTTTAGTCAAATCAATCCCTTTTTCAAAGGCTAAATGGCGCACTGATGGCATAGCCAAAACATGTCCATTCACAACTTTTGATAATTCAGTCGCTGTCGGTGTTTGCGGTGTGACTGAAGTGGTTGTATCAACTGATGTGTCTTCAACTGTATCGCTGGCTGTTGGTTCAGCGCTCTCATCACTACTGTCGCCACTACCGTCGCCATCAAATTCAATCAATGAATCGCCAACAGAGACAGTTGTGCCTGCGTCAACAAACAGCTTGGTGACAGTACCTGCGTACGGCGATAAAATTTCTTGAATCAGCTTATCATTTTGAACTTCCGCGACTGGATCATCCATAGCCACAGTATCACCAACTTTAACTAACCACGACGTGATGTCACCCTCAGCCATGCCTTCGCCAATATCTGGCATTTTAAAAATCTCAGTCATAATTAACAACCTCCATCACTTTTGCAACAACATCATCAGGCTTAATCATCCAATCATTTTCTGCCTGCCCAAATGGATAAACTGAATCAGGCGCTGCAACACGACCGATGGGTGCTTTTAGGCTTAAAATAAAGCGTTCTGAAATCTCACCCATTACATTGGCACCAATGCCAGCCATCCGTTGTGCTTCTTGCACGACAACAACACGTCCAGTTTTTGTCACCGTGTCACCAATTGATTTGATATCCAATGGTGAAACAGTGCGCAAATCTAACACTTCTGCGGACACACCATTTTTGGCTAAGGCGTCCGCAGCCTTTAGTGCTACAGGTACACCGCCACCATACGAAATAATAGAGACATCTTCGCCTTCACGCGCCACAGCGGCTGTATCAAGCGGTGTTGTGTAATAACCTTCGGGTACTTCCCCTTTTAATGAACGGTACAAATGCAAATTTTCCAAGAAAACGACCGGGTCGTTGGATTCAATTGAACTCAGCAATAATCCCTTGGCATCAGCTGGATTAGCTGGCATTACAACACGAATGCCTGGAATCTGTGCCACCATACCCTCTAAATTATCTGCGTGCATTTCTGGTGTTTTGGTACCGCCGCCATATGGTGATCTGACAACAATTGGCATTTGGCGCGTGCCGTTGAAGCGGAAGCGGTTACGAGCCATTTGGCCAGCTATGGAATCCATCACTTCAAAAACAAATCCGAAAAACTGAATTTCCATAATTGGGCGGTAATTTTGCGTAGTCAAGCCAATCGCTAAACCACCAATACCGGATTCAGCTAACGGCGTATTGAAAACACGATCTTCGCCATATTTAGCCTGCAGACCATCAGTAGCACGGAAAACACCACCATTTTCACCGACATCTTCACCAAAAATAACAACGTCATTATCTTTTTCTAGCGCTAAATCCATCGCTTCACGAATTGCATCAATATAACTTTTAACAGCCATGTCACTTTCCCTCACTTTCAAACTTACTGATTTGTTCGGTCATTGCTTGTCCGGGAACTTCCAATGTATGCTTAATGAAATTAGAAATCTTTTGCTTGTCTACTTTGTCGGCGATCTTAATTTGCTCATCAATTAGCGCATTAACTTCGTCAATGTATGCACTTTCTTGCTCTTCAGACCAAATACCTTTTTCAGTCATAAACTTGCGCATACGAATCAGTGGCTCTTTTTGCCACCAAGCATCAATATCTGCTTGTTTCCGGTAACGTAGAGGGTCATCACCCGCTGTTGAATGTGGTTCTAGACGATCTGTTAGTGTCTCGATAAAGACAGGTCCTTTACCACTTGTTGCCCAAGCACGTGCTTCTTTAGCTGCTAAGTAAACAGCGATCGGATCGTTACCATCAACAACAATACTTGGTAAACCAGCTGCCCATCCTTTTGCTGCCAAATGCGTAGCTGCTGTTTGCAACGAACGGGGCGTTGAAATCGCATAACCATTATTTTGTGCAAAGAAGACGGCATTCGCCTTGTACGCACCCGCAAAATTCATGCCTTCGTAAAAGTCACCTTGCGACGTACCACCATCACCAGTATAAGCATAGGCAACGGCATCTTTATT
This sequence comes from Leuconostoc sp. UCMA20149, assembly GCF_030400235.1. Lineage (NCBI taxonomy): Bacteria > Bacillati > Bacillota > Bacilli > Lactobacillales > Lactobacillaceae > Leuconostoc > Leuconostoc sp. UCMA20149. The sequence continues at coordinate 94,667 of NZ_VJYC01000005.1, read as the reverse complement.
TCTTTTCTTCAGTCCCAAAGCAATACCGGCTGCTTCAACATACTGCGCACCAATAATAATTTGTGGCATCCATGCATTAACAGGTTTACCCTCTTCCGTAGTAAATTCGTTTCCAAGTACATGACCGCGGGACCACAAAATGGCTTTCCAAATTGGCCAACCCTTAACCACAATTTCTGGAATGTCACGATAGCCAGGCATCAACCAATCATCATCATTAAAAGCATAAGACGATGCCATCTGTGACGCTTCTTGACCAGCAGTTGGCGCAAAGAATCCGAATCGACCTTGTTTAGCTAATTTAGTTGAACGAATATCTAATTGCCGGCTGAGCAACATTCTTTTGATAATGTTGACAAGATCTTCATCTGATAAATCAGCGCGCTTCAGCGCCTCTTCATCAACAATTTGACCATCATTATTTAATACAGACAACATCGGAAATGACGTGTCTTGTGCCTCTAATTGTGCTTGAAAATCTAGTATCTGCTGATTTGTTGCTGTTAGATCACTCATGAATTTTTACCTCATCTTTCTGGAAAAAAGTTGCTAATAGTTCATTATTTGTAATGCTACCAAAGTATTGTCCCCCACGATTCTGGTCAAGTACGGTCGAAACAGCTTCCGGTGTAAATGGTATTCCGACTAATGCTGGCTTGATTTCGCGCCAGTCGCGAACACCTAAGAAATCGCCAGTGAAGTTAATGTCTGTGATCCGACCATCATTAACATTGACCTGAACATCAATCGCACCTCCGTCAAATTTTGCATGATTATCATACATAAATTCTGGACTCTTGCCATAATTCCATGACCATTGTGAGAATTTTTGATCCCTTGCTTGCAAAATAGCCTTTTTTTGCGTGTCGCTTAATTGATATTCACCATCACGACCCTCATCACTCAAATAATATTGTAATTTGGCAATGAAGTCATCAATTGTTAACGATTCAGGTGCAAAATCTTTGATGTTGCCCACACGAGCACGCACCGACTTAGCTGCCTTAGAAATAAATTTTTCATCCGCAACATTTAGTGCCCTCACCATCGCTTCAACATCAGTATTCCAAAGTAAAGTACCGTGGTGCATCAGATAACCACCCGCATAGCGTTGCGCATTACCAGATACCTTCTTACCGTCAATTTCCAAATCATTTCGTCCGGAAATTGCCACTGGAACGCCAACTGATTCCAAGGCATCAGCCATCGGTTTAACAAATTGTTGAAAATTAACATTTGCACTATTTGCAACCGGTACAAAAAATGTGAAGCAAATATTACCTAAATCATGATAAACAGCGCCACCACCTGATACGCGACGGACAACTTGAACATCATGGCTATCAACATAATCTTGATTAACCTCCGCAAACGTGTTCTGATTCTCGCCGACAATGATGGCCCGTTTATTTTGCCACAGTGCAAAAACTGGCTCACTTGGGTGCAAGTTTTTCAGTAACCAAGCATCCATGGCAATATTGGTATAGGCATCATTACCAAAATAATTGATGAATTGCATAACTTTTCTCCTTTTGTAACCGCTTACATATTACACTTTTATTATACGCCTGTTTTCAGAAAATGACGGCATTTTTTGACAAAAAAAAATCCTACCGGATTTTATAGTTGCATCTTAAATTGTTTAACAACGGCATAATCACCGATGTATGGCACATCTTCACCATTAATTTTTTGGTAGGGATCTTCGCCTTTTCCTGCCACGATCACAATGTCATGCTGCCCAGCATTAGAAATAGCCTTGTGAATTGCTTTAATCCGATCCATTTCAAAATGAACGACTAATAATTGATTATCAATGTGTTCAGCAATTTGGTGAGCAATGTCAAGCGGATTTTCAAATTGTGGGTCATCAGCTGTCAAATAAACAACGTCAGCCAATTCACTCACTACACGACCAAAATCGGCACGTCGTGACACCCCTTTATTACCTGGCGAACCCACTACCACGATGACGCGACCTTCGGGTGATTGCGACTGAGCAAACTTTAACAAGGCCCTCATGGACGCGTAATTATGAGCATAATCCACAAATGCAATGCCGTGATTTGGAATTGGTAGGCTCAACATGCGACCAGGAATGAACACTTCGTCCAAACCTTTGACCATTGCCTCATGCTTAACGCCAGCAAACGCGACCATCATCATCGCAGCTAAAGCATTTGATTCATTAAAGTCACCAGGTAAATTCAGACGATATTGCCCAATCATTTCTGGAAAGTCGCTTTTGGTTACAGTAAATCGACTCTCATGAATGGCACTCTCTTCGGTTGTTATCATGCTATGACTGTACAAATAAACTTTATCATGCTCGGCTTTAGCATGTGCATAAATTGTATCAAAATGGTCTGTCTCCGCATTGATAATCACTTCATCTGAGTGATCAAATAACATCATCTTATGAGCCAAATAATCTTCAAAAGTCGGATGTTCGTTTGGTCCAATATGATCTGGTGAAATATTTAAAAACGCACCGACATTGTACCGCAACGCATAGACACGGTTTTTCAGATAGGCTTGTGAGCTGACTTCCATAACCAAATGTGTCATGCCATTATCGACCGCTCGGCGCATATCTTTAAATAATTCATAAGACTCGGGTGTCGTTAAATCCGACTTTTTCTTATCTTGAGGTTCTGGACCCGTAATACGATCAACGGTTGAAAAAAGTGCCGTATGATTGTTTGTTGCTTCTTTAAGCATTGTATATGCAAAATAAGCTGCGGTAGTCTTTCCTTTTGTACCAGTGACAGCAGCAATCCAAAGGGACTTTTGAGGATAGTCAAAAAAAGCCATTGACAATAATGATAACGCTTTTTGGACGTTGGTAACCTGCCATTGCGGTAAATTTATCGTTAGGGGTTGCTCAACAATCAATCCGGTGACACCTTGGGCATCGGCTAAATACTCTGACTTAAAGGCACCTTTCACGACAAATAATGTATTATTGCGTACTTGACGTGTATCATAATGCAAAAAGTCAAATGTCGCGTTGACATCAGCCGATTTGATTAACAAATGATGTTCAGTTAAAATATCTTCAATTTGTTGCGATGTTAATTTTATTTGTCTCAATTATTCTTACCTTTTTTCATATTGGCACTCGATATAATACTGACTACAATTATACCATCTTCGCGTGAGATGCCATGACATTCTAAACGCTATTCAACTAAAAATTAACCTTAAAAAATCATTTTTAACTCAAAATTAAAAATTCAAACACAAGAATACCTCGCATTGTTTCAAGGTTTGCGTTTGAATATATTGTCGTTAATCAGTTTCACTGGCAACCTTACGAGCAGTCGCCGCTGCCATATCTGCGCTTGCAGCGGCATTATCTCGGTAAATATGTTTGTCATTAGCAACAGCATCATAAACTTTAGCTAATTCACGTGCCAAAACAGTACGTACTTCATCAGTCGAATGCGTTTCCATCAACATTTGCCGTAAAGCAGAAGCATGCGCGAATCCACGCAAGTATATTTTGAAATAGCGTTTCAAAGCCTCAAAATGTTTGGGCGTAACGGTCGCATTGACCTCATCAAATAGATCTAACTGCAAGTTTAATAAATCAATTGATTCTGTCAAAGTGTGTTGGCGCGGACTTTTTTCAAACGCGTATGGATTCTCAAAAATACCTCTGCCAATCATAATGCCATCTAATCCAGGATGAGCTTTCGCTAAGTCCAATCCTTGTTGACGCGTTTTGATATCACCATTAATTTGGATTAAAGTTTGTGGTGCAATATCATCGCGCATCGCCAAAATGTCATCGATGAATTCAAAATGAGCCGGTACTTTTGACATTTCTTGTCGTGTGCGCAAATGCACTGTTAGTACAGCCACATTTTGTCGCAAAATGATGGGTAACCATTCTCTAAATTCTTCAGTCTTGTAGAAGCCTAAACGCGTTTTAACTGAAACAGGTAGACCAGATTGCTTCGCCGCAGCCACAATTTGTCGTGCCAAATCTTCATGACGAATCAAATCCGAACCCGCGCCGTTTTTAATCACCGTTGCATCAGGGCAACCCATATTGATATCAACAGCTTGGTACCCCATTGAGGGTAAAAGTTTAGCAGCGCCAGCGATATCATCTGGACGTCCGCCCCAAATTTGTGCAATCGGTTGCTGTTCATTTTCCGCTACCGCTAGACGACCTTGTACTGAAAATTTGGCCTTTGGGTGAATCATGGAACTGGCATTTGTGAATTCAGTATAATAGACGTCAGGAGCGCCTGCCTTAGCCACTACTCGGCGGAAAATAGTATCAGTAACTGCTTCCATAGGTGCCATACTAAAAAAAGGTTGCTTTTGATCGTGACCCATTTGTGCATTTGCCACGACTTCATCCCAAAATGGCAATGTTGTTGTTGAATTTGACATATTGTGTTGCCTCATTATTTTATATTATCTACAAAAAAACATCTCTCCCATTTTACCACGGGCTAGATGTTTTCACAAAAGATTCACAAGTGCCTGCAAAGCGCGAGAACGGTCGTGATAATCAATTACGTCATTAATTGACATTTCTGACAAAGTCAATCCATTTTCAGCTTCAACAATATTGTCTAAGCCATCAATGTAATCACCTCGTCGACTATTTTCTGCAATCCGAACGCCACCTTTGCCTTGTGCCGTTAATAAACGATTGTTCGGCGTTGCTAAGCCCATCACGGCCAATAAATAACCCGATCGATCTATTGATGGTTGACGCAATAAATCAAGAATATATTGTTGCTCTGCTTCAGTTCCTAAGATACCCTCAGCTTTGAACTCTCGCGCTGTCACAACACCAAAGCGATCCGGAAAAGCTGACAAATATAAGCCAGTATCATCTGATAAAACGTATTCATCAGGTAAATACTGATGGACAAATTGTGCCTTAACACGAGCATTTTCAATTTGAGAAGTCGTGGTTTCTGCTGGAAAAACTAATGTTTCGCCTAGAACATTTCGATAATTTTCGACTTGATGTCCCATCGCCTGCGCTAAAACGGCCACTTCTTCCGTTTTGGCAGTATTATTTGAAGCTAAAACAAATCGCATTAAATGCCTCCTTCTCTATGAATAGCACTCAAGGTATAAAAAGAACCAGTCACCACAATTAACGCTTTTGAGGATTCACGGACCCTCATGGCCAATGAAATTGCTGCCGAAGCATCGTTGGCAACCTCTACTTCAATATTGGGATAATCCGACAAAATATCGGCTGCTAGTTCATCTGCTGATAAAGCCCGTGTTTTATTATTAGGTGTAACCGTAATGACCCGTTGCACAAAAGGTACAATTTCATCCAACATTTCGTGATAGTCTTTATCTTTTAGCACGCCTAAAATCAATGTTGGCTTGATTTTCAAGTGCCAAGCATTCAGCGCCGATACCAGTCCCCTAATACCATCAACATTGTGAGCTGCGTCAAACAAAATGTTGGTGTCTTCATGATAATTCATGCGACCTAATATTCTGACATTCGCCAATCCTTGTTTTGTTTTTGCGCGGTCAAAGACCATGCCTTTTTCAATCAATGCTGCTTTTATTTGTAAAACAATACTAAAATTGTGAACCTGAAAAGCACCAGACATACTTAGAAAATAGCCACTCTCGCCATTAATACTCAAATCTAATCCAGCTGGCGTTGTATTTAAAATTATAATTTCATCACGCTTGTGCTCGAACCATCGGGCGCCAACAGCCTCTGTTCTAGCTCTCAATACTTTCGTAGCGTCAATATCTTGACCGGCGTAATTAATAACCCATGTCCCTGATTTAATTAACGCTGATTTATTATCGGCTATTTCTTTAATGTTGTGACCCAATAGATTTTGATGATCAATGCTAATTTTGGTGAAAACCGTCAACATTGGTACCTCAATGGCATTTGTTGCGTCTCGCAAGCCACCTAAACCAGCTTCAAAGATAACGATATCAACACCGTTGTCCACAAAAGCCAATAAGGAAATAACAGTCAAATATTCAAAGTACGATAAATAATCAATTGCATGTCCGTGGGCGGCAAATGTTGCCACAACTTGATCATAGTAAGTCAGAAAATCTTGCTTGGTAATCATTTCCCCGTTAATACGAATCTGTTCGCGATCATCCATGATGAAAGGACTAGAAAAATGACCATAAGTGTAGCCATTAGCTTTTAAAACAGCACCCAACATGGCGCCTGTTGACCCTTTACCGTTCGTACCAGCAATCTGAATGATTTTGAGTTTAGTGTCAGGATGGTCTAACCAACTGAGAACTTCACGTAAAATGGGCACACGTGTGTCATCAATCACGCGCCAGGTTTTGTCAAAACTTTTAATTACCTTTTTATAGCGGGCTAAAATTTTGGTTTCACGTTTTTCTAACTGTTTATCCACTTGACTTCTCCGAAAAAATAACTTAAATATATCTTAACATATATCACGTCTGTGTTAAATTGATTTGAACGAACAATCCTACTACGTCATCAAAAAAAAGCACCAAACATGGTGCTTCAGTACAAAAACTGCATGTATATTAGTCGGCACGGGTTGGCGTAAATATGAAGACAGCCAAACCGACACCAAATAGCACAATTAATGATCCAGCCGCTAATTGCACTTGCCCAGTCATTTGTGCGACTGTTCCGAACAATAAGGGCCCTAATATGGCGCTAAATTTTCCAAATATATTATAAAACCCAAAAAATTCACTGGCTTGGTCTTTTGGTACCAGCTTACCGAAATATGATCTTGATAGAGCCTGTATACCACCCTGCGATGTACCGACCAAAATAGCTAATACAAAAAATTCTATCGCATGATGAATGAACAACGCATAAATGGTAATACCAATATAAATGGTAATGCCGCCGACCAAAACTTTGCGTGTACCAAAATAGTTTGCCAATCGCCCGTAAATAATCGATGATGGGAAAGCTATAATTTGAACTGCCAATAAAACGGTTAATAAAGTTGTCATTTTGATGCCAACAGCAGCGCCAAACATTGTTGCCTCAGTAAAAATTGTATTAACACCGTCGATATAAAAAAAATAGGCTAAGAGAAACCATGCAATATCTGGATATTTGGCAATATTTTTGATTGTTGTTATTATTCTTTGTATGGCTTCTGTGAATGGTTGTTGCGGCGTAGGCAAAAAATTCACTTGGTTTACTGTACGCCACATCGGAATCGTCCATAACAACCACCATACTGATGCCAACATAAAAGCAAACATAACCCCTGTTGTTGGCGTCATCAGTCCTCGCAATAAATAAAAAATGACAAAAGGTATTACACCACCCAAGTATCCAAAACCATAACCAGCGCTTGACACGCGATTCATACGTATATCAGTTGTAACATCTGTTAAAAAAGCATCATAAAAAATATTTGCAGCGCTATAACCAATATTAGCAAGCATAAAAATAAATAATAACCACCATATTTTATTATCAGGCACCAATGCTAAACCAACGGTTCCAATAATACAATAATACCAATCAGCGTAAACCAAGTAAATAATCTTTTTTTGAATCCAGCATAATCCGCAATCGCACCTAAAATTGGCGCAGCAATAGCGACCAAAAAAGTCGAAAAAGCGTTAGCATACGACCAAAAAGCTGTTGTCTGAGCGCCGGAAAAGCCTGTGTTTTGGCCCACTTTGACCACCCAAATTGGCAATACTGCTGTCACCACAATAATACCAAAGCTAGAATTGGCCCAATCATACAACACCCAACTTTTCTCTTGGGTAGTTAATCCTCTATTTTGCACATCACTACTCCATTACATGATATAAAGTCCATATATGACACCGGGCTTATTTTTTAATTACTTTTTCCAAGGGTATCCCATCTAACACATTCTCAAATTCAACATCCAAAAATTTAGCAAACGTGGGTGCTTCATCAACCAAACGCGCATCCTCAATCGTAATATGTTCGACATCTGGACCAGCTAATACCAATGTTGTCTGATAATCGGACTTATCTGGTCGAAAACCATGGACCGCTTTATAGCGATCACTCGTGCCCAAATCAGCATCATCAGTCGCTTCAACGACCGCTGAACGGTTAACTTCATCAGTAAAGAAATAACCATTTTGTGCCTCAATAATGAAAGCGGCTTCTGGATTGATATGCCATTTGATCAGATCACTTGGCTGATAAATTGTTTCAACACCTTGAACTTGGTTAACAATTGACCGAACCTTATCTTGTAAACTATCATCTTTGATATAGACATATGTCGATCCATCAGTGGTCTTGGCTAACACACGCCAATCCCCATCAATTAAGCCTTTGTCAGTGACAACTAACCAGCCTTGCTCGGCAAACAACTGATTAAGATGAATCATATGATTAACATCAATTTGGAAGTGATCACCAAGAACAACAAAATTCGTATTTTCAAAATTACCAGCCTCTTTTGTGGCTGCCATTAATTCGCCAAGATGCGCATCAAGACGCTTTAAAGCAGCGTAAGCCTCTGCCGAACGCACCCCAAACTGATGACGATGTGCATCCATATCAACTAAATGAATAGCTAACAAATCTGGTTTTTTATTTTTTATCGTATCAACCGCAGCAGCGGTAATAAAATTATCCAAATTAGGTTGCTTAATACCGTTACGCAATTGACCAAAACGACGGTTCATATCAAACATAAAATATGGGGTACTGGCATTAAATGACACCAACACTTGGTTCGTCCAAATTCGATTAGGAAAAATCTCAGCAATATTCCAAGTAATTGGTGCTTTTGCCGACACCGGCCACAAAAAAGCTGCCGTTTTGAGTCCTTTTCGATGCGCTAAATCAAATAAAGTAGGTACTTGAATATCTTTAGCATACCAATACCAGTCTGGTGAGTCACCACGTTCTGGTTGTATTTTAGTGTTATTAACAATACCGTGCTTTGCTGGATAAACACCTGTCATAATTGACGTATGCGATGGATAGGTTAAAGTTGGATAAATGCCTTCCACTTTTTTGACATGAGCCCCACGCTGTATTAACTGCGCCAAATTAGGCATCATCTCAAGATGTTGAGCGACATCCTCAGCCCCCAATGCATCAAACGACACAATTACTAGTGGATGTGTTAAAACCATGAATAAAATCCTCTCTACTGGCGTTGATTGGACGTCATTTTTTTCAATAATCTTTTTAAATTAGCATTTTTTATGCTAGTAAAGCAATTAATCAATTTAATATCCTTTGTTCAAATCAACCACATTTTGGACAAATGTTTGGTCTTTCATAAAACTAGGTACATTTTTTTCAAAGAGCCTGAATAAGCCACCTACCCGACCCGCATTAATATTCTCCCCCCAACTGGTATGTTGGGTTAGCAAAATTTGTGGCCGTTCAAATAACGGATGATCATGAGGTAATGGTTCAGGCGTTGTTACATCTAACGCAGCATATTTAACACGAGAATCATCAATTGCTTCAAGTAAAGCGGATTGATTCAAAGTGGTGCCTCGTCCAATATTTATAAACAAAAAGAGTTGGTTAAACTGCGCAAAGAAATGATCATCAAAAAAATTCTCTGTATCTTTTGTCCCAGGTAGCCCATCGACAATGACTTGTGCTTTAGCTAAACCAGCTTGATAGTCCGTCATTGGAAACGTCTCGTCAAAGCCTGCTACTGGTCGCCCACTTGTGTTGACACCATAGACTTTACCACCGAAAGCCTTGATATGATGGGCAATTTGTTGTCCGATTCGACCTGTACCAAAAACTAAAACAGGCAATTCACTAATTAAATATTGATCAGTGAATGGTTCCCAGTGAGTACGTGTAGCATAGACATTTAATCCCCGAGCAAAATATAGCAAATAACCCAATACTGTTTGAGCGATTGGCAATGCTTTCAAACCACTCGCATTTGTGACAGTGATACCACGCTGTGCTAATAAAGATAACGGTAAGTAATCCACACCTGCAGACTGTGCCTGAATCCATTTTAATTTGGTATTTGGTAAGCTTAATATTTTGCTGCCGATGGTGTTATCCCAAGCATAGCTAATAACTACTTCTGATAGTTGATCATCAGTTATTGTGTCAGGTGTCACAACATCAATATCATACTGCGCAAGAAAATCTCTGTTTTCTTGCGTCAGTGCCTTAACTGCAAGTAGTAATGTCATTTTAATCTCCAATTCTGGTTAACCCCATTAATTATAACCTTATTATACATGATTTGTTTAAACTGCACATGGTCGCCTTGAAAAAATGAAGGGTTGCACAATTTGTTTCTAAGCGTTATAGTAGTTTTATCATATTTCTCTAAGAAAGAAGGATGGACAATGTCTGAACAACAGAAAGCAAAACCCGAAGATTTTGATTGGGATAACTTGGGATTTGAATATCATGATCTTCCCTATCGTTTCCGAGCTTATTATAAAGATGGTAAATGGAGTGAAGGTGGCCTTGAAACAGATGCCAACATTCCAGTGAATGAAGCTGCAACTGGCCTTCACTATGGCCAAAATATTTTTGAAGGATTAAAAGTATACCGTCGAAAAGATGGTGGTGCTAACTTGTTCCGTCCTGACCGTAACGCCAAGCGCTTGCAAAATTCCGCTGATCGTTTGATGATGGCGCCTGTACCCGAAGAACTCTTTTTACGTGCTTTGAAGGAAGTGGCCAAAGCCAACCAAGACTTTATTCCCCCATATGGCACTGGTGCAACACTTTATTTGCGTCCTTTTGAATTTGGTGGTGGTCCAGTGGTTGGTGTTCATCCGGCTGATAATTATGTTTTTGAAGTTTATGCAACACCCGTTGGCGCCTATTATAAGGGTGGCTTAACACCAACCGCTTATGTCACTAATCATTATGATCGTGCAGCACACGGCGGTACTGGTGCAGCCAAAGCTGGCGGTAACTATGGTGCTTCCATGTTAGCAGGTGATGAGGCCCACAAAGCCGGATATTCGGATGTTGTTTATCTTGATCCACGTCTTCATGAAAACATTGAAGAACTTGGATCAGCCAACTTCTTTGGCATCACAAAAGATGGCCGTTTCTTGACACCAAAATCTCCTTCTATTTTGCCTTCAGTCACAAAGTACTCTTTGCTTGCTGTAGCACAAGAGCTTGGTCTAAAAGCTGAAGAGACAACAATTTCCATCAATGATCTTGATCAGTTTGCTGAAGCCGGTGCAATGGGAACTGCTGCCGTCATTTCGCCAGTAGGATCAATTACACATCAAGGTAATAAGCATGTCTTCTATTCTGAAACTGAAGTCGGACCGTGGACTCAAAAACTATATGATCGTTTGACGGCGATCCAATATGGCGATCAAGAAGGTCCTGAAGGTTGGGCAGTTGATGTACCACTTGACTAGTATTTAAAAAAGCGCTGTCCGCGCTTTTTTATTTTTCCTAAATTCACAATTTGTTCACATTCAACAGCTATAATAGTATTAAAATACGAATAGTGAGGTATCTTATGTCCCCAGTTGAAGAAGCACTACGTCTCGGCGTGCATGTTGTTAATATTGCTACCATAAGTCTTGACGGCACACACCCATCAAATCGGTTTACTTATTATGCTTTACCTGAAACACTGACAAACTTTTTCTATATTACAACTTTCCGACAATCGACAAAAGTAAAAGAAATTGAGAACAATCCTCATGTGTCATTTACTACTGCCCCAAGCAATGAAAAAAATGCTTGGGTCGGCTCAAACGATGCTATTGCTGAAATTTTAGAAACACCGATTCAGACAGTCGTGCCGTTATTTAAAGATCAAATTGATGGTTGGTATGATACAGTTGGTGATCTGGATAACAATGATTGGGTAGTCATCAAAATCACTTTTAACTCTGCAATGATCGTGTCACAAGATGGTGTGAGTTATTTTCCTGAAACCGAAGATGATTAAAAAATAAGCTTAACCAAACAGGTTAAGCTTATTTTTGTTTAATTGTAAATGCACGTTTTTTCGTTGGTGCTTTTTTAGTCGATGGTTTTCCATTTTTGGACTTTGATTTTGTTTTTGGACGCTGTTTATTATCTTTGGATTCGCGCTTTGGCTTAGTATTTGGTTTATGTGAAGTATTTTCACGTGCCTCTCTGACGCGAGGATTGATATTTTCTAGCACAAAATAAGGTGCACCAAAATTAACGTACTCATATAAATAATCTTGTAAGGTTTGTATTTTATCTTGGTTAGCCACCGACTTATCATTGTGGTAGAAACCTTTTAGCCGCAATTGTTCAGCTGAAATATCACCCACTATATAATCATATTGGGCTAACAATGGTGTATACCGAATGGCTAATTTATCGACATCAAAAGCGTCTTTAAAATTATCAACCAATTCTAACGTTAAACGATCTATTTCGATTTCATCACCGCGCCGCGTCACACGGTAAACGGATTTTCTCTCTGCTTGCTGCGCTATCGTTTTTTCTTTAAGTGTATCGTGATCCATTAGTTATCCTTATTATATTTGTCAGTATAGTAGTCTGCCATTAATTCACGTAAAATAATGTTTAACGCAATTTCACTTGGTGCGTCAGCAATAATTGGAAAAAATGGAATCCATTTATAATGATCCAATGTCGCAATCTGATAGGATTGATCCATTATTAGATTCTCGCCATGATATAAAATTTGACCATCTTGCTGCCGATCAATACCATCAAAACGCATGTAACCAAATACTTTTCCCCTAAAACCACTACCTTTCATGGGAAAGTTGGCCAACTCAGCTGTCTGTTTTTCAATGCTGATCATCAAGTTTTTAATTTGTGTCCCAGTTAGTGTGATTAGCATCGGGTTGATCGCATGTGGCATACTTTCTAATAACTCGTAGCGACTCAGCTCGCCCTCAGGCAAATCTTCTACAAACATGCCAGTTGACACAAGTGCAGCAGGCACTTGATAGAAACGCTTCAAAGCACGCAAAGCATCATAGGCTTGCTCATCAGTACCAATTGTTCTTGGCAAAACTGCGACATGCTGCGATTCTAGTTCATGACGCCCTGCATTAAGCCACCCTTTAATTAAATTAAAGTCGTCAACAGACTCTGGCAACTCATAAACCGGTGTTGTCCTTGCCGCTTGATCAATAATTTTATGATCTTCCATCGTTAAAGTAACATCGCCAATATTTTCACCATAGCGACCGGCCCCTGCCAAAATTGTCTGATTAATCACTTTGCCGTGGGGTAACAAATGATGTGTATGAGCCCCAAGGATAACGTCAATATCATACTTTTTAGCGAGTCGCTCGTCTGTTGGCAATCCCAAGTGAGATAGCAGAACAATAACATCTGATTTTTCTCTGATTATTGGCAGCAAACGGTCTAACGTGTCGTCAACATCATGCGGCTGCCAACCTAGCGGTGGATATGTTAGTTCATACGGTGCCGTTAGACCCAAAACACCAATTTTTGTCCCTATCCCCGTTGTTAAAATTTTATATTCCTGCGCCCACTTTGGTTGACTATCATTGGGTAATTCTTTCAGGTTTGCTAATAAGACATCAAAATTTGCTTTATCATATAAATGATTAAGTGCCTCATGAGACAACACGAGGCCCTCATTATTACCAATTGTTACCCCATCATAATGACAATTGTTCATCAATTCAATATTTGCCCAGCCCATACTTGCATCCGTGAGGGGGTGTAACCTGTCAATCGCGTCGCCAATATCAAATGTAACTACTTCGCTATATGATCTTTGTTTTTCATGTAAAAATCGTGATACGCGTGGCCAATTTTCAAGGTGCGAATGGATATCATTTGTATGTAATATGTGAATTGTTTCCATAACACCCCTCCTATACGCGCTGCAAATAGTCTCTCTTTTTCCCAGCAATAATCGCTATTACTTCATTTTCACTCAAAGGCGCACCAAATGGCACACTATTGCTGGGCAAATAATCAATATCAGGTGAATCTACACCGACATTAATATTTTCCTTAGCATGAACACTATAATTGTGAATGTGACCATGCAGATTAATTTGATTTTTGGTCAAACCTAACATCATCGGATAATGCGTTAAAAACACTTCGTGATGATCAAATTTCAACCTGACCCCAACCTCATGAAAGTCAAATTTTGGTTGACCATTTTGGCTATTTAGCTGTTGTTGGGCCAAATATTTGAACAAAGCACTGCTATCATGATTGCCTTTAATCAACACAATATGACCATTTAAATGCGATAAAATGTCAAATGTCTGAGCCATGATCAAGCTAGCCGGTTTAGTATATTTCATTGCAATGTCGCCAAGATGATAGACAGTATCATTAGGCTTCACCTTAGCATTCCAATGGTTAATGATTGTCTCATTCATATCTGCTACCGTCAAAAATTGTGAGCGTGGAGAAAAAACTTGACTAGTTAATAAACTATCGTGATAAAAATGGGTATCTGCTGTATAAAAATTCATTGTTTACAAAACCCTCTCCACCAACTACTTGCCAAAACGATACACAAACTCTGAAAAATCATCCAAATTTGCTGGAAAAGCATTTAATCCCCAAATGAGGCGTTCCGGCTGACCAGGAATCTGGTAGCGGACACCCCATTCGTCATTTCGGCTCGGATCATCATACGATGGTCCACGATATTCAGTTAACCATGTTTTAATATAAGCCATGGCTTCTTGAGAAAAATGATCCCATACATTGGTCATATCAACCCAATCTTCCCGATAGCGCCAATTAAATGGCTCCCCTTGGTCATTATAGTGAGGATTATAAAAATCGAATTCCGGATCCAAAATATCTTTAGCTTCTTGTGATTTGCTGTCACTTTGCCAAAAAGCATGTCCCTCATGACGTTTTATATAAACGTAATCAAACCCATTGACTAAATTTCCGCGATAAAACACCAAAAAATCTAATCGTGTTTGTGCCATATTAAACTCCAATCACCAACAATTCTTTTGACAAATTGGCTGTCAAATTTTCGTATCCGTCTGCAGTCACAATGACATCATCTTCAATACGAACACCACCCTTGCCACCAAGGTAAATGCCAGGTTCAATTGTCAATAAATGACCAGCCTGCATTTCGTCACTAGAACGTGGACTTATCGCAGGTCCTTCATGAATATCAAGCCCCACACCGTGACCGCCACCATGATTGTACTGTTCAGCATAACCATGCTCCGAAATGTAATCACGAGCAACTTTATCAATTTCGCTACCTGAAATGCCGGGTTTGACAATGGCAATGGCATTTTCATTTGCTTGTTTAACAATATCATAAATTTCTTTTAATTCGTCACTCACTTGGCCGACAGCGATGGTCCGCGTAACGTCTGATGTATAACCATCGACATAATAGCCAAAGTCAATTGTTACCAATTCACCATCAGCTATTACCTTATCTGTTGCTTCCCCATGGGGTAACGCTGAACGATATCCTGAAGCCACAATTGTGTCAAATGAAGCTTTTTCAGCACCATATTTTTTTTGTAAACGATCTAATTCGTTGGCCACTTCGCGCTCTGTTTTACCTGGTTGAATAAATGGTATTAAATCTTGAAAAGCTTTGACAGATGCTGTGGCTGCAAGTCTTAGCGCAGCCAATTCACTTTCATCTTTTACTTCTCGCAAAGTTTCAATAGCACTTGGCAGTGCATCAAATTCAATGTTTGCAGGTAATAGTTCATCTAAATAATCGTATATGTTATACGGCATATCTGCTTCAAAAGCCAAATGTTTGATACCAAATTCTTGAGCAGTTGCAACTGCATCTTCGTAATATGCCCTAGTTATTTTTAAATCAACCCCTTCAGGCAAACGATCTTTATAGTCTTCTTCATATCGAGCATCTGTAATCAGTCGTGCTTGATTTAAACTAACAAGGACAACCCCATCACCAGTTCCGCCATCAAAACCTGTTAGATATTTTGTGTTAAACCCTTGGTATACAATCATACCGTCTAAATCAAGCTTTTTTAAAAGTGCTTGTAATTTTTTAAGCCGTGCTTCGTAATATTTTGTCATAATAATCTCTTTTCTCGTTCTGCTTTCATTATAGCAAAAAAGACTGACCTAAGTCAGTCTTTAGAATAGCTACTTACTTGGCAGCAGCAACGATTTCATTGTATTGTTCACGTGTATAAACAGATACTTGACGCTTTTCGCGACCTTTACGCTCAAACTTAACAACACCGTCTGTCAAAGCAAACAATGTGTCATCGCCACCCTTTTTAACGTTTACGCCTGGATAAATATGCGTACCACGTTGGCGGTAAATGATTGAGCCAGCAGTCAAATCTTGTCCGTCAGCAACTTTAGTGCCTAAACGACGACCTGCTGAGTCACGACCGTTGGCTGAAGATCCGCCACCTTTGTGGTGAGCGAACATTTGCAAGTTTTCTTGATTCATCAACATAAGTCTATTTCTCCTTTACAAGTAGTAATGATTACGCGATTGAATCAATCTTCACGCGTGTATATGGTTGGCGGTGGCCTTGCTTAGTATGTGAATGCTTCTTGGCACGGTACTTGAAAGTAACAACCTTCTTTTGCTTGCCTTGCTTTTCAACTGTGCCTTCTACCTTTGCACCATCAACAAATGGTGTACCAATTTTTGAATCAGTCAGAACAACTTGGTCAAAAGTTACCTTTTCACCTTCAGCTGCGTCCAACTTTTCAACGAAAATTGTGTCACCTTCAGCGACTTTGTATTGTTTGCCGCCAGTTACAATAATTGCATATGCCATTATTGAATTCTCCTTATACTTAGACTCACCATCACAGGCGGTTAGGCCCTAGTCCCAAACATGCTTTAACCTGATCTGAGTGGTTGTAGCTTTGCTAACAACCCTTATATTTTACCAGTTGAAAATGCATTAGTCAAATCTAATGCGCTATTTTGCGGCTTTAGGCGTAAAGTCAAATAAACCTAACCCCGTATCTTTGATAACAGTCGGATTGCCTCGCCATAAAACTGCGAATTCTTGCAGCAAATCATCTTGTGTCATATTCATATCATCACTCAACCACCGCGCAATCATAGCCCAGAAGCCTGCATTAATTGTCTCCCACTGATATTGCAATCGTCGATTAACATCCTGAGCTGATGCATTCACTTTGGTTTGCATTTGCGTCCTGAGACGATCAAACAGTGCATGCTGGAAAGAAGGATCGGCATGATGATTCAACACCGCATTATAAAAAGCGGCTTGGCGGCTGACACTGGCAATCATTTCAGCAACAATAAAAGTTTCTTTTGTATGTAACAATAAATCATTCAATATGACATCATTGACTTCAGAAATCAAATGTTCTTTATTGGCATAATACTTATAAAAAGTTCCCCGCGTAATATCGGCGCGTGCTAGTAATGTTGTAATCGAAAATCCAGGTTGCGTTGTCAATAAAGCAATAGTTGCTGATTGAATAATTTGCCGCGTGCGCACAATGCGAGCGTCAATTTTCTTGGACACAGTTTTATCCTCCTTTGCAGCATTTGTTTTTATTATACCATCTCTATCGCTAACCAAAAGTAATAAACTTGTGATGATTTGAAGCTATGTACGGTGGCTCCCATTGTTGGGGTAAACGTTTTTCAAACTCAGAATTATGAAAAGGAATAGTTGAATTAGAATGTTTTGTGTTGCGGAGTCACCTTAAGTGATATCATATCATGTCAGTCACATTTAGCTATGTGCATAACCAACAAATTTCGAACATGTTTTAGGTCATATTAACCAACTATTTTGAAGCATTAATTTATAATTAATACCTTATCGAGTATCTGAAGACAACTAAATAACGTTAATTGTGTTAGAATATCTTCATATAAGTTGTATGAGGAAAATCATGTCAGCCTTCACTTTATTATTTATCTACACCTTAATCTTAATTACGATTTTAATCATTGGCATCGTTATTCATAATAGTCACATGATTATCGCCGGTATAATTGGTGTTTGTGTTCAAATTGCAATGCTAATTTACTTATGTTATTTTATTGTGCCATACATGTAGCAAATAAAAACTGCTATGACCCTCAAAAAGTAGATCACAGCATTTCTTATCTCTTAACTATTCTTCGTGCTTAGCACCAATTTGATAAATAGCCTGCTCAATATTCAAATCACTTTTCATTTGCGCAACAATATCAGCCCTCTGCGCCGAACTCTTGTTGATTGCGTTAACTGACATTAAAATAATAGTATCAAATGCGCTGTGAAAGCGTGAGGCCACGCTACCATCAATGTTATACTTGCCTGTTTGAGCTGCTTTCGCAATTGTAACGATACCATTTTTCCCATACAATGCATCTCGCAATGATTGAGCATCAGCCTCACTTAAATTACTACGATTGTTTTTTATGATTTTGTCAGCATCTTTTTCAATGGCCGACATCGTTGCTTGCTTTTTATAATTAAATTTGTTCAAATCACTAATTAGCGCTTTTATGTCGGAACGTGACGTTTTCAAATGCTGATAGTCATCTTTTGGCATTGAAACACCAGCATATTTGGGCTGTTGACTGAACGTAATAAAGGCAACAAGTAATGCAACAACAATTGCTGCTAGTGCAATAAAGGCTTTTCTCATAAATATTCTCCAAGTTTATCTAACTCTAGTATAAATCAAATAACGAATTAAAAAAACTCTTTCATGAATCGTTCTAAAATGGTATCATAGTAAAGTACGCGTTGGTAGCTCAGCTGGATAGAGCAGCCGGTTTCTACCCGGCAGGTCGAGGGTTCGACTCCCCCTCAACGCATTTTGACCGCTGTATCAGGATTACTGGTATAGCGGTTTTTTGTTACTTAAACATTGGTGTGTAAGGATTTATAGTTGTTTTTAGTTGTTTTTAGTTTTCATAAGTTTTCACTATTTTATCGTTCGAGTGCTACAATAGTGCTACAATTTTTTTCCAAATAAAAAAAGCTCAACTAGAATTTAATCCGGTTGAGCGTTTTCTATCTTATTAATGTATTTTCTTTGGTGAAGAAAGCACATATATTATTTTAACTTACTTAATAATAGTTATCAAATAAAAAATCGGTTAGATGTCGAACTAACCGATTGAGCATTTAGGGAGTAGTTTTATAAAAAAACTACATGAATCATTATATATGACTTACTAATATATAGCAAATAAAAATGCCCGCCATTTGATAAACTGGGTGTGTTCATCTGGCGAACTAATATAATACGAGGAAGTATTACGGATACGATTATACACTTATATTTATCTCTATGTACGTACAAGAACCCGGCAGGAGTAATAACAAATACTAATCAGTTCCCCAACGTCCTGCCGAGCAAGCAAATTATATTTAATCAAATTTAAATGAATATTAAAACCCAACAATCTGCGCAGATATCAGAAGGATGGACGTTAAACTCTGATAGCGATTGTTGGGCTGACTTCATGTTATCACTCTTATTTTTTGAAAGCAAATAAAAGCTCAACAACCATGTAATCGTAATTTAGAGAATAATAAAGCGTTAGCTAATGTAATATATTTTGGTTGTTGAGCCAAATATAATCATACCCCTTGAATTTCAAAATGCAAACAAAAAGCAGGTACTACCTGCCGTCTGCTAGTTTATATCAAAATATATCGTCTCTAATAATACCACTACCGTTTATTAAAATCAAAATTAGTTATTAATAAAACCCAACAAGTTGAAAACGATCCCATAAGGAAGAGCTCGCGAGAGCATGAAACCGATTGTTGGGTCTGTAGTCCACTCTTGAAAGAACTACGATTCTATTTTATCACAGATTAAAACCCAACGATCATTGTGCGATATCGGTAGACATCTAGGTCTAGTTCCGATAATGATTGCTGGGTAGTGTCGACATAAGACTTACTTATTGTAAGCTATTTGAATTTTAATTGCAAACAAAAACCCAACAAACATATCAGATTCGAAATTGGAAGTAACTCATCATCATGTTCTTGGGCTATTTAATAGTATCACTTGTGCGGGTTTGGGGCAAATAAAAAAGCCTAAATGCAGGCCTTTTCAACCTAGTTTAGGCTTCCTTTTTAATGTCGCCATCGGACGTGATCCGTTGGATGCCTTTACTAATTCCTGGGAAAAAATTTTTTCATTGCTTTCCTTTGCTTGTTTAATAATAGATTCTGTAATCGCTGCAGATATTTCGTCAAAAACTTGTGTCACCATGATTATTTCTCCTTATGACTCATTTTCTAACTTCTTCTTTTCATTATCTAACTGTTTTTTCTGTTTGTCAATTGAATCGATTTTATTCCTTTTTTTCCAATCGTTATGCAATTTATGAATATTAGCAAAAGGAGCCTCCTCACTTTGCAGAACATCAAGAACATCACCGTTACGATCTACAAAGTTCAAAAAAACATTATGAATTATTGGATATGCTAAGTCATCTTCTACCATCCCGTAGTTCATATAAATTGAAAGTTGTTCTAAATTATTAAAAGTATCAGGCATACCCGTGCTCATTTTAGCATTGGTAGTTAGCTTTTTAATTAAATCATCGGGCAATTCCTTTTCCGTAATTTTCTTAGTAATTCCTCTTTTTCTAAACTTTTCATTAGCCTGATCAACTACCTGTTTTTTCATCTCTACAAAAACACTTGGCCAACTGCTCTCTTGTTCGCTAATTCCAGGAATAATGTTTGTTGCAAAACTGCGCAGTACATCAATCGAATTTTGAACTCTTTTGTTTTTGGCATTTTCTATCTCAGCTAATTCCTTTTTTGTTTTTAATTTTTGACTATCTCTATACGAACCAATCGCTAAAAAAACACCAACAACACCGATTATGGTTGCAACATAAGATGCACCTTCCAAAATCATCAACAATACAGCCCAATTCATAATTTTCTCCAAATGTATAATTTTAATCTAAGAGTATCACACCACAAATATATTGGCAATAAAAAACCGCCCAACCAGAAATAATCAAGTCGGGCGGGCTTTATTATATTCAATTTTGTAAGGCGTTAACCTTTGCTTGTGCGTCAGCTAATGCCTGTTGTGCTTTGGCTAATTCATCAGCCTTAGCTACTTCACTAGCTTGTTGTGCTGCTGCTTCTTGCGCTTTAGCTTGTTCAGCCGTCATCTGTGGGTACGTCTGATTCAGTTCATTAATCAATGTAGCGTATTCTTTTTCAATAGCGTTCTTGATTATTGTTTCATTTGCATTTGAAAGTCCTAATGTTAATAGCGCTTTTTTAACGATATCAACGGCACCTAACTTCTTGGCTTCGCCATTTAGGTATTGTGTCACACCTAACTTTTGCATAGCTACGATTGCAGCCTTTGCCAGTGGTGATAGAACGTTAATCAACGTTGTAGCTTTGCTATTACCAGTAATGACTTTACCAATCCAACCACCAATGATTGGAATAGCTGCCAAAGCGATTGCGATAATAACATCTGAAATACTATTTACTTG
The DNA here is from genome assembly GCF_030400235.1 of Leuconostoc sp. UCMA20149. Lineage (NCBI taxonomy): Bacteria > Bacillati > Bacillota > Bacilli > Lactobacillales > Lactobacillaceae > Leuconostoc > Leuconostoc sp. UCMA20149. The sequence goes on along the minus strand of NZ_VJYC01000005.1, from coordinate 73,257 downwards.
CATGTGATCTCCTTATTTGATTGTTGCAAACGACTTCATCATTGACACTGGCTCACCACCAATTTCAACATTGATGGTCGTTGCCGTCTGTGAAATGACCTTGTACTTGCCAGTCAAAGTGAAGTATTCCATACGTCCGTTGTTGCCTTGAATGTATTGATTTTTCAACTTATTACCGTATCGGTCAGTCAAAGTTAAGGCTGAGATAGGAATATAGTTGTTGTAATCAATCACTGGAATACTCATATCAATGTTGACACCGTACATTTTGTTATTGTACTTAGTCCAGTAATCAGCCACGTAGACACCGCTAAAGGTTGCATAACGTGTCTTTTCGGGTGTACTTGGTGTGTTAGTTGACTGTGATGGCTTTGAAGCTGTTTGTTCGGCTGGCTTATCATTATCCAATGAACCAACCACCATAACGTTACCGTCAACACCGTAGTGATTATCTGCATACTGCCAAATCTTCACGTTGGAATAGTTTGGGAAGTATTGCATAGGTGGTGTTGCTTGATGTGCGGTGGTTAAGTACCAAGCTAACCACAAAGCATTTGGATAACGTGCATTGATACGGGTTAAATCAACGTATGAATTGACGTAGCTTGTGTAGCTATAAAACATTGGTTTGTAACCAGCAGCGTAAATCTGATCCATGAACGTCAAAATAGCCGTAGTGTTGTTAGCCTTGTTAGCACCAGCGCCTGCTTCATAATCCAATGCGATGTAGCTACCCTTAGCTAATCCAGCGTTCTGTGCGTCTTGTACAGCTAGTTGTGCGTGATAACTCGCTTCACTAACTGAATCACCAAACTGCCCCCAGAAATAACCACCTGTTTGCATACCTACGGCATCAGCGTTATGAATTTGGGCGTAGGCTTTAGGGTTCACATAATGACTACCCTCACCACCGCCTCGTCCACCTAGCTTAACCATGGTGAAATTATCACCATAGCTCTTAAACTGGCTGAAATAGCTTGTGGTTGTGCCTTGATAACTGGCAACGTCAATACCATTTGTATTGGCTGATACACCTGAAATCGTGGCAACTAAAAAGGCAACTGCTCCAATAGAAGCAATCACCCATCGTTTTAAATTATTCATTTGTCCATCCTTTCATGTTCTAAAAGTTGCAGCCTTGTTTCGTGACCGTTTACTTCTCTTTCAATGTCTTCAATCTGTTGCAAACTTTTTTCTAATATTTTAGTCTGATTAGCTACATTGTCAGATAAAGCGTTTACAGCATTCTTCAAAGGGTCAATAGCCTCATTGAATGAGTTCTTGAATAAATAATTGAACAATCCATAAAACAGCCCCACAGTGACACCAATCTCTCCTATTAGTATTAAAATATGTTCAGCACTCATATCATTTACGCACCTCCTTTCATTGACTCAACGCTGACATGCTATCAGAAGTTGAATCGCTAGTGCTATTGGCATCTGATTCACTTACAATCGGCACTGTTTCATCAGGTGTTTGAACATTTTCTGATTGAATAATTTTTAGGAATTCATCAAAGGCAGTAATAACCTTTTCTTTATTCGTTTGATAGCCAGGTATCGTGTTGACCGACACCGTAATGCTCTGCACAACGTCATTTGTCTTTTGTGCTGTAAAATCTGCTACCAGAACATTACCATCATCATTAACTGGCTGCTCATAAGCGGTTGTTACGTTTTTATTCATCTATGCTCCTCCTATTCCAAAGGATAATTAAAGTTCGCGTTAAAGTTCCCACGAGTATTTGAACCTGTGAAGTCCACAAACATAAATCCGCTTGCCTGAACATTTAAACCAACAATATTAACAGCAGATGAGGAGTAAGTATGAGCAGCGACATACATAGGGACGTCAGGAGAGAATAGTGGCGTTAGCGTGCCCACTTGGTTACCATTAGTTGACTTTGAAACGTTAAGTCCTTTAATCCTGACGTAAACAACATTATTGAGCAGGCGGAATTGAGCATAACTGTCACTCGCCACAAAACTATTACCACTTGCTAATGGCAGACTTTGCCAACCTGTATCGAACATCAGGTTTTGTTGTACAGTAGTAGTTGCTGTTGTCGTGGTCGTTGTGAATTTAGCAATCGCCATTTCATTAACAAAGCCACCATTATTCAAATCATCTTGCGTTAAAGTCCCTGTGACTGCTGCTAAATAAACCTGATTGACTTTCACAGAATAGCTTGGTGTTCCCGCACTGCCTGAAACATCGTTTGTTTTTGTTAAATCAACGACAATGGCAATATAACCACTTGAATTAGCAGGTAAAGTCAAAGTTTCGGGTTGTGTAATTTCGATTAACCGCCCTTGAATAATTGCTTGACCAGTTCCTATAGTTGCTACCAAACCATTAACTGTGATATTAAAGTTATTCCCTCTGGGTAAAATAACTGATTGCCCGTTCGTGATGGCGGTGTATAAACTTGCATCATTAGCCGGACTGACCGTGTTACGGTCTGATTGATACATTGTGATTGCCATAGTTCCTCCTTAATTATCAGTACCAAATAAGTCAGCCTTACCAAAGCGCAAATTACCAAATGTGAGTGAAATTGTATCACTATCACTGTTCAATGAATAAGCTGATAAAACTGACTTATAAGATGTTTGATTGTAATAAATATTTGATTGAAGCCCCAACTTAACCTTGTCTAAAGGCATAAAATTGTTATCAATCGGCATTGAAAATTGAATGTTGTGGCTATAGCTGTTACCTGATAATTCAGTTTGAGCAATTGAGTCATTGGTTGGGTTGTCAGTTGCTGTTTTATCGTACAAATACACATGTACTTGTGTTGGTTGCACAACATTTGAATTTAACGATTTAACTACTGTCCCATCTGTTTGTAGCCAATAGCGGGCAATGATTGACGGTGCTTCCATATTGGTAGAAGCTTTATCCACGATCCACAACTCATTGTTATAGCCACGCAACCCACGACTATCAGAAACGGTCCAACCCGTAAAATCATATTTATTATTCTTAAAATTCCACGTATCAGTCACTTGATGAATGTCAATTTCTGGATAATAAAAAGGCACACCGTTTGATGTCCCCTTTGCAATATCCTTAACTGTTAGTACCACATTGTGTAGCTTGAAACCGCGAATCAAATAATCAATAAAATTACTGGTGTTGTTACCATCAGAACTAGTGACTGCAAACGCTGTATTAGTTGAGTTAGTGATTGAACGTCCTAAAATATTGGTTGTAGCTGTTGAGTTAATATAGCCCTTTAATAGATTGATGATATGCGTTTCATAGCTTGTCCCTGACTTATTGCCAACCACAATTTCACCATTTAGAACATTCCAAATATAACAAGCCGTTAAGGTATTCTGATTGGTATCTCCAGCCATATCCACTGCTGTTAATTGTCCGTAATATAGGAGTGTTTTAGTGTTGGCTATTTCAATTGCAATGTAATCGCCTAACAAACTTGTGCCATTATCAGCTATAACAAAAGTAGACGTAGCGTTACTCAAATTATCCATCTGTAAGTCATAAGTTAACAATGGATAAGTCCCTCTAATCGTTAAATCAGTGCCCTTAAAGATAGTTGCTTGTAAAGATAAACTCATACCAGTAACCTCTCTTCTTTGAACGTGATATTTACATCAGAATCGGCATCTAAATAGAACAATACAGTTGATTCACCCTCTGGAATTTGCACAAAGTTAGTCTTAGTATAGTCCTGTAATTGGGACACATCAACGTAACTACCATCAGGATTATATAGCCTAGCGTACTGGTCTTCTGGATAAGAACTCACGACTAACTTTTGATTATCTGTTAGTGTCAACACAAAACCATCAGTCGCTACCACATTTCCTTTTTGAACAACCGTCCAAGTTGGATTAACTGAACACGGTCCCTTGACTGTAATAATACTAGGCGAGCCACTTTGTAGTCCAAAATATTGTGACTTATTATTAAGCGACATGACTTTTTCATTTGATGGTCGACTACTTTCTTGATAGACATAATAAGGTTGATAGGTATAGCTATATATTTTGGCGTATTGTCCTAAATTAGGGTCAGGATCATAACTCTTGTATTCCGCTGTCTTGTTGTTATACCAGTTGTTGATGAATTCTAGAGTGAATATTTCGTTTAACCTATCAAAGGCATCAATCGTGCTACCACCTATTTCAGTCTTGGTTAATGATTGCAAACGTGCGTTACGATAATAAGTATTGTCATCAAAATCATATTCCAAAGTATAAGGTTGATAAGCCAAAAATTGTGCAAAATCAGAAAACGATTGATACGATTGACTTTCAATGTCACCAAATTTCATATAAACCTGCATGATGCCTTGACTAAGCACTGACTTAGTTGGAATAAAATAAGTTTCGTACGGACTATATGAATTGGTGATTTGTAATCCAAGTCCTGTCGGCGTATACGAACGCAAACTAGGTGTGTTAATATCAACCGTCTCACCTCTGGCGTTTGTCAATTTAAACATTGATATCTCCCTTCTAAAACCCGCCCCATAGTGGTATTGTGCGTTTCAATGGCGAGTTCTTTTGTTTAATTAGCTAATCTATTTTGTCGATTTTGTAACGTTCTAGCCACGTTATTCAGAGCGTTTGTTGACAATGGTTCATGAGCCTTTTGAGTTTCACCCAGAATGGCACCGACTAACGAACTTAACGTATTCATCAGTTGATTATTCTGTGTAAGCAACGCTTCAACCTTTGAATTGTCAGTTGTTACTGGTGTACCATTAATTCTCTGTGTGGCTTCTGAAAGTAACTCTTGTGCTCTAGGCTGTTTTGATTGTGACAACGGAATAGCAATCTCTGGTCCATCTTCACCGAATATTGATGGCACTGTTGCAATACCACCGTTAGCATAACCATGTCCTTGACCCAAATAGCTCAATGATGATCCATAAGTCTTTTTTGCATAATTTAAAGCAGCAAGTAGATTGTCATATCCATTAAAGATATTTCCATGACCAGGGAACTTATTGGCATTGAATGTAGACGATATGGTTTGCATCAAACCTTTAGCCAAGTCACCCGATGCATTGTTAACATCACCAATGTTGCCCTGAACAGCCTTTTCATTACCACCTGATTCCGTTTGAATCTGACGGAGAACTTTATTGACCATATCAGAACTGGTGCTTAGTCCGTTGGCTTTCAAAGCGTCTTTAACTTGGTCAGTCCAACGTGTGACACCGGAACCAGATGGTGCGCCTTTACCACCTCCGCCGTCACTGCTTGACTTCTTAGCGCTACTAATCATCTTACTTAGAAAATCAGCGATACCTTTAATACTACTGTCAACCATACCTTTTGAAACACTGTGACCAACATCACCAACACCACTAATTGAATTGATGTTAAATGCCTTTTCAGCAATGCCCTCTAATGTCTTGACTGGGTCGGTTATTTTATCCAAAGCGTCCTTAGCAGCGTCAGAAACATCGTCCCAAACGTTTGAAGCACCCTTTGCGATTGAACTAATGAAGGACGTTATGTCAGTCGTACCTTTTGCGTAACCGGGCATTGTCTTGCCTAAACCACCGCTAAACAATTTAGCAGTATCTTTAGCGTTCAATATCTGATCGCCTGGATTCAAATTCACAACTTGAGCACCGTTAGTACCTAGAAAATCAATCTTTCCAGAATAAGGTTGGTACCTTGCTTCAACGCCGGCTTCACCTACCAATGCACGGCTGGCTCTGTTGAACCCTGTACCTACTGAATAAGCAGGCATAGCCATAGCTTGATAGTTGTACTTTTGACCATCAGTGCTAATGCCCTTGACACCAAACGGCTTAGTCAAGCTGTTAAAGAACTTTGCGATTCCGTCCCAAATACCTTGCAAGCCACCGCCTTGCTTTGATGATGCTTCCATTGAACTGTTAGCCTGATTAACCGCATGACTCACCACACCATGAGACTGGTCTTTAGCAGCACTAACAATTTGGCTCTTTTGGTCATTAGCGTGAGCTATTGTCTTGTCGTGTTGCGTTCTGGCAGCATTATCAGTATCATTTTGTTGCTTTTGTGCCTTATCAACAACACCGTTATATTGATCCCAAGCAGATTTAGTAGCCTTATCTTTTTGGTCTTTAGCCTTATCAATTACTGCTTTACGTTGCTCTTCAGCCCACTTTGAATTTCCTTTGTACTGGTTGTTTGCTGCCTTTACGGTATCATCATATTGGTCATCGGCTGCTTTGATAACCTCTTTTCTTTGACGTTCAGCAGCCTTTGTTACTTGGTCGTATTGCTTTAACGCTGCTTTGAAAATACCGTCGCGCTTTTTATCTGCAAGTGACACCGTTTGCTTATATTCTTTTTGAGCGTCGTTAACAGCATCTTGAAGTTGTTTGTTGCTTAACTTTCCTTTATCCTTAGTCAATTTTGACAATATTTCAGTTTGCTTGTTAGAAGCAAGTTGAATTTTACCAGATAGGGTTGTGTGTAACTTAGCTTCGGCTACCGTAGTTTTCGTTGCGTCCTTAACTGTCAATTTGTTGATTGCTGACTTTTTCTTGCGGTCGTCTTCGGCTAACGCTTGCTCTTTTTTCTTGTAGTCACGTTGGACTTGAACAGAATTTTCACCATACTTAGCAGCGTCTTGCGCAATCTTTTTGTCCCATTTTGCACCGTCAGACTCTTTTTGCTTGTTCCATTTAGTTTCAAGTGCAGCACGTTGCTGTGCATAATACTTCGTGAGCGCAGTTCTATCTGACTGGCTTAATTTCTCAATCTTTGTGGCTTGACTACCCTCTTTTTGAATAGCGGCTAAACGCTTTTCATATTCAGCTTTGGTTAAATCGCCATTTTTATAGAGCAACTTAATATCAGCAGTATCTTGCTTTTGCTTGTCGCTGTAATACTTTTTAGCCGCTTGATTTAACTTGTCGTATGATGACTTACTGCTAATTTCAGGGACTTTAAGCTTTGTTTTGGATAGTCCTTTTTGAATGCTTTTACCGAGCATTTCACCAATTTTATCGCCACCTATCGAACCAATCCCTGCACCAATAGCAGTTCCGATACCAGGTAATATCGCCGTTCCGATCGCTGCACCGGCTGCACCACCGGCTAAGTTACCACCGAATGAGCCAACTTTACCACCTGCGTTTTTTGAGTTAATCCCTATCAGGTCTGTGGAAGCACCTAAAACACTCAATAAACCAGTAGCACCAACAGCAACTTTACCAGCACCGGTCAAGCTTTTCAGCTTTGATAGCATTCCAGCATCTTTTGCTAATGCACCGCCTGCTCCTGAAGCACGACTGCCAACACTAGCAACATCTCCAGCTACCGTTTCAGCGGCAGAAACACCTTTACCGATTTTTCCAATTGATCCACCACCAGAAGACAAGGCATTGTTTTCCATCAAAACGGCGTTTTGCTCTTGCAAAGCTTTTGTTTCAGATTTGATACCAAATACATTGGTAGCCCACTTAATACCATCTTTGATAGTATTAAAGGTATTGAGTGTACTGTTCACTAATTTAACAGTCCCCACAACACCTTTAAAAGCTAGATCAACACCAATAATTGAAGCAGCCATAACTTTAAACTGTTGGGGGTGCTTTTCTGCAAATTCTCCAAGTTCTTCTAACAAGGGCAGTGCTATTTTTAGTGTGGAACCCATGACTCCAAAACCAGCACCACCTAATTCCTTAGTCATTTTAAAGAAGTTGGTTATATCATTCGCGTGTGCTGCAATATAAGTACCAAAGCGTTCTGTATCTTTGGCCAAGCCGTCCATGAACTGATTAGCACCATTAGTGAAGTCGGTTGATTTAAATTCTTTTCCAAAAGCGGTTGTAATGCTGTCAAAAGACTTGCTAACAGCTTCTCCAACTTTCGTAAATTCAGCTTCTGTGCTTTTATCACTAACCCATTTAGATACTGCACCAAATATAGGGTTCTTTGCTTCCATAATAGGCTTTGTAAGTGCACCGGCTAACGCAGCACCACGTGCAGAAATAACACGTTCCATACCAGCTGTGGTACTCATCATGTTTTCAGAAGCCTTGGCGTATTTTTCACCTAACTCATTCATGACAGCTTCGGCATCTTTTGCGCTGATTTTACCGGCTGACATCTGGTCACGTAACTGTGCCATTGTCAGGTTATGGTTTTTCTGCTGTTGTTGCTCAAACTCTAACAGCTTTTCACCGTACATAGGCAGTTGATCGGTAATCATGTTGAAATCGCCAAGTTGTAGCTTGGTTGATGTCATCATGTGAGTGAAATTCAAACCTAATCGTTGGGTATCATCAGCTGTCATACCGATTGTATCGGCCATAGTTAGGATTGACTTTGTTAACTGATCTGTTGGCGCTTGTTGGTTGAATACGTGATAAAACTGTTGCTCCAGTTCATTTGTTAAGTCTGATGATTGGCCAAAAGCGGTACTAATCTTATTGACACTATCAACCATAGCCTGACCTTTATCAGCGCTACCAGTCAATGTATTCCAAGTCGCAACCATTACCTGCTGCTCTTTGTTGTACTCGGCTCCTTCTTCAATTAAACTATGAATTCCATTTTTGACTTGCGATATAGCGGATATGGTACCACGAGCTACAATATCAACACCGATTAAGCGTAATAGGCGTGTGTGTGTTGTTGCTAGTCCGCCGTTCGCCTTATCAATTCCATTCGAAAACTTAGACCAGCGTGATTCATTGGTTGCTTCTTGAGTGGCAGTTCCAACCTCTTTCATACTGGTTTTTGTTCTTGCCAGAGCAGTTCCGGTACGTTCCAAAGCTAACGTTTGATTTTTGATTGCAGATTCGTCTTTTTCTTCGGCACTCGTCAAAGATTTCAAACGTTCTTCTTGCTTTTGATAAAGGTCGCTGGTTAATTTAACCTTTTCAGCCAAACCTTGTTTTTCGCGAGCGTTGGCTTCTGTTTCTTTTCCCTCTGCACGCAACCGTTCAACTTGGACTCTGGTTAATTCATCATTATCCTTAATCGCCTTATTGACACTAGTAATGCCAGTTGTTTGTAAGTCATAAGCAGCTTTAGCCTTTTCCTGCTGGCTAACTAATGAAACCAACTTTGTTGTAGCGGTGTTGTATTGACGTTCTAACTTTGCGTATTCTTCTGAATTTTTGCTAGTAGACTTGGCTTCTTCGTCCATTTGTGACTTCAAAGAGCTAACCAAAGTCTTTTGCTTGTCAACCGTTCCTGCTAAACCATCATATTTAGACTTGATAGACGCTAAATCATCACCGGCTGCTTTTAGTGTGGCAGATTGTGCTTTCCATGCAGCAGTATTCGATTGTATTTCAGCCTTTAATGATTTTACTGACTGTACCGCTTCGGCAGTGTCTAATGACACCTTGTTTGCTGCATTTCTGCTAATGTCTGCCATGTATTACCTCCTATTGACTGAATTAAACAATGCTAATGGATCATCTAGCTTGTCCTCTTTCTTAGAGTTCAAAACTTCAATTAAATCGTAAAAGCTTGTATTTTCAATTTCATTTAAAGACATTCCCAAGTTAATCAGACAATCTTTTTCAAATAAAAGTAAGTCCGTTAATTGGTTTTCGTATTGCATTAGCCCTCGACGGGCTGTGATTTTTTTGATTCACCTGCTTTCATCAATTCCCAATAGGTTTCTTCTGAAATAGCTGGGTTGTTAATCAAAACAGAAACATGCGCTAACAATTCGCCAAGGTCGTTGAATGACAAGTTTTCCAAAATCTCTTTTTGCTTGCCTTTCAAATTGAAAATGGTAGCAAATACATTGATGATTGAGTCAATTTTCTTCAATTGGTCGTCCCAATTTTGAATCTGGCTCTCAATTCGCTTTTGTTCCAAATCAATGATTTCTTCGGCAGTGAGTTTTGTTTCATCAACTTCTGGCTGTTCATTATCTTGAGCGTCAACTCGTTCTTTATAGCCATCTCTCATCATTTTTGTAATTAGTTTTTGATTACGTACAGAGTCCGTAAAAGTAAACTCTTTGTTATTCAACTTTGGTTCTTTAATTGTGATTTCCATGTTTTTTCTCCTTTTGTGAGCAATTAAAAAGCGCTCTTAACGACTATCTAGGGGAGAAATACTAAATAGCCTTTAAGAACGCCCTTTCGGGTGTATTTTTTGTTAATGAACGTTTACCGTTGCTGTTGTATCGGTAGCGGTAACACTGTTAACTGTTGGATTAGTTGCTACTCGGTGCGACATAACCGCCAAACACATCTTTGAGCATTGCGGCCTTATCAAAATTAGCATCACCTGAATACCAAGTTTTGATAGAATCACCCCATTCATCAACGTCCAAGGCAGAGTAAGTCAAAGCATCATCTGCACGTGTTTCTGCGTTAGTGTTCGTTCCGTTATTCAAGCTAGGGCGAACAAGTTGGCCAAAACCGAATCCATAATAAATTTGATCATTGCTATCAATGTCATCTGATGTGATAAGCATTGCAACGTTAGGTTTATCGCCTTTTGTGTAGCCACCTTTGCCATCAGAAACACGACCCAACAGTTTGTTCAAAATATCTTGAGGCAACTTGTTAAAGTCAAGAGCCACTGAAACGTCACCTTTTGAGTGCTGCAAATCAACAGCTTTGTTGTTACCATAAACCTTCGTTGGCGCCGCTTCAATCCCTGTTATATTAGCTGTTTTGGCACTAATGACACCTTTATCGGCTGCATAAACTCCGTCCGCTGATAAACCTTTAACTGCATCTGCAATTAGTTTGCGTGAGTCATCAACTATTGCATATTGAACTAATCTTAAACCTACTGACATGAACTAGTCTCCTATTATTTTCTTATGCGATACATAAAGCACTTTGGTAGATTGGCCTGTATCTGGACTAACATACCGTGCGTCTGAATTGTCAATCACCCAACCATTTGACATGAATAACTTCATCAGCAATACTTCACATTCATCTGGATCATCACCAAACGATTGCGAATAAAAAAGATGTATAGCTACACCTTGTTGCATTTCTGAAAAGTCATCATTGCCAAACGTTACTGGCGTATTGACGTTTTCTGTTATTAAACAGTCTGTTGAATCTGTGTCGTTTAGATGCGCTTTAGGAATATATCCCTTGTAAACGTTATCTAACCAACTGTATTTAGCAGCGTTGATAAGGGTGGCTGCGTCACCTGAAACAGTCATTAGATATCAACCCCTTTCTCTTTGAGAATTTTGTGATACTCTGCGTCTTCTGCTTCAAATATTTCAGGCAATGAAGCGTTACGAACCTTGTCTAAAAAGTCATCACCAGTGACAGCTCTGCGGCCGCCTCGTATATAATCATTGCCTTTACTGTCAGTGCGTGCACTTTTTCCATGAAATTTACTAGAATCATAGATGACATGCTTTGTACCACCAGAAATAAAGTTTGCAATATATGCTTTTTCATCTGGAAAACCGACAACGGATGTACCATCAACGGCACCATCAACGTTTTTGCCTTGTGATTTAACACTATCGGCAAGGTGTGGGTCTTCGCCTGTCTTCCTATTTTGATAATGTTGGTCTTTGATGTATGCTTTCATGTTCTTTTCCAGAACCTTAGCACCAGCCAGAGTAATACGTGCCTGTTCTTCTACGGTCAGATCATAAGCCATTTCCAAATTATCAGCCCATTCGTCTAATCCACCTATGGTTAATTCACTAGCCATTCTTTGCCCCCTTGCGCGTTACTTGCTTCAAGGTCAAAATATCAAAGGCGTTCAAAGCGCCAGTATCATCTGGTGAACTGGAAACAATATCGTATTGCAATCCGTCGCTAGATTGAAACATCAAAGGTGGCTTAATACTATCGTCATGTCGAATAACGATATCTACCGTATCTTGCAAGTCCGTTCCATAAACTTGATAAGTTTGGTTCATGGTACGAGTTCTAACGCCATACCAACGCTTGAAGTCTGGAACAAACTTGTCTTCGTAACCATCCGTCTTATCGTTTTGCACTTGACGAACGGCACCGAATGAGCCACGCTTGTTCAAGTCATAAGGATTTATTTTCATAACTAATCCTCCATAGACAACTGCCACTCGTCCCACATTGCTCTTAGTTGGTTGATAATTGAATCAGAGACTAACGACACTGGCACAACAGTAGTAGCAGACAAAGCAGACCGCTGTTGATAATAAGCACCGGAAAGCGCCTGAACCAATGTATCGAACAAATCAGTAACATCATCTCTGCTATAAAAAGTGTTCGCAGTATCATCAGCACCAATAGCGTTGATTGCAAAGCTTTTAGCGGCGCTCAAATAACCATTGATTAAACTATCATCTTCATCATTATCAACACGTTGACTTGTCTTAAACGCTTCTAAAGTAACTGCCATATAACCTCCTAACACCCGCCCACTTTCGTGAACTGTTTATTTCTTAAGCGAGTAAACTCAATTTAACCAGCTGCCGGTTCAGATACTGTGACTGGCAAATCTGCCTTTGCACCTCCGCCATCAGCAGCAACCCAATGCACTGCGGTAGTACCGTCTTTAACAAAGGTAACGTTGTATGTTCCATCACCGTTATCGACAGCAGTCGCAATGGTTGCGTCTGATGTACCAATATTAACAATCTTATTAGTAGTATTATCAGGTAAGATACCCGACAATGTTACCTTAACAACATCACCAACTTTACCAGTAATTGCAGTCTTATCTAAACTGAACGATGTCATCAGTACGGCAGCTGCTTTAGCTGTGGTAAATGATGGAATTGTTGTTCTGGCTGTTTCGCCAGAATATGCGACGGAAAACTTGTCATAGGTTGTATCTGGCGTTAAATCAGAAACAACTAAGTCTGTGAAGCCGTCAGTCCCTTCATTTTCTACATGCTCTACGATAGTATCATCGTTATAAACATCAAATTTATTAGCCATTAGACCTCCTTATTTTGCAGCAATAGTAGCTGTAGTGTCCGTTGTCACGTTTCCTCTGACATTCGGACTATTTACTCGCAGTAGCCGCAAAGTTAGCTGTTTGGTCAGCAATAGCAGTAAATGAACCTGTAACAACCGCTTCGGTATCGACTGCCTGTGTATCAAAGCGTTCGATAGAACGAATGGCGGTTTGATTACGGTTAAAGGCTTGAGTAGTTTGAGTTGATGTTGTAATTGACATGTTTTGACGATCAAACAATGTGATGAATTCCTTGTAATTACCAAAGTAGAATGGGTGTGTTCCTGTTGAAACATCTGGTAACCATGTATCTTCAACCCAAATAACAGGGTGGCCATCAAGAGCAAATTGCGATCCAGATTGTGTAACGTCACGTTGAATTAGATAATCGCCCATAGCGTTTTTAACCTTACGCAATGCCAAGAAACCACTCTTGTTAGTTAGAATTGATGAGCCACTTAGTAGGGCTGAATCCAAAGAATACATTGTGTCAAACACATCATCAAATTTAGCAAGAGTTGCCTTTTTAGTAGCCTTTGGAAACATTGAAATAATGGCATCGTTACGTGTAACAACACTCTTACGAGCAATATGTTGTTGCAACCAGCCAAGAATATTTTCCGCAGAATCGGCTAACAATGAATTAGGCGCATAGAAAATATCAGCGTAGTCACCAATGTTGTATGAAATTTGACGCAAAGCTGGATAGTCGCCTTCTGGAATATCACTATTTTGATCAGTCAAACGAGTGGCTGGAGTAATAGCGCCAAACTTTTCAATGTTGCGGCTTCCTTTAAGTGTTCCAACCGTTTCAACATTGACAAGTGACTCTAGTGAAGCGTATTGACGCATCAACTGCTTAATAGCTGTTTGTGCGTCATTCGGAATAGTTAAACCAGCTGCTGAATCATCATCGGTTCCAGAAGTAACCATGTCCGTATATCGTGAAGGGTGGCGTAACATATCTTTGAAAGTATCAACAAATTGTTTTTTCTCTTTGTCTTTTGGTTCGCCAGTGATAATATTTGGTTTCTTATCCTTAATTACCTCAGCATTTGCTTGTGCGTCCGTAAACGCAGCTTTGGCAAAGTCACGTGACTTAGTAGCAGCGGTTAAATCGTCTTTAACCTTTGACACTTCTTCGTCAGTGTACTTATTTGGGTCAGCAACCAAGGCAACGGCCATTTCTGATTGCTTAGCTTGCAAATCTTCAACCTTGTGACCGGCTTCAATCCAAGCATTGTTTAGTGTGTTTAAATCCATGAAATTTCCTCCTAATATAAAAGAGCCAACTTCTTTTGAAGCTCGCTCTTGTTGTTCTCTGGTTTATTTTTTGGTGTTTTATCACCAGAATTATCAACCGGTTGTGTTTTACTAATTAAATTCATCAGCTTATTAACTGCTGCCTTACTTGGAATTGGCGATACGGCATTTGTGACAACCGCTTGTTTTTCATCAACAAACATAATGTTATCTGCAAACCCTTTATCGACTGCGTCTTGAGCAGTTAGCCAAGTTTCGTCACTCATTAACTTTAGCAAGTCGCTTTGCGCCATACCTGTTTTTGCTTCATAAGTAGCGGCGATTGACTGGTCAATACCGTCAAGCACAGCGGCTTGGTGTTCTAAATCATCTTTGTTACCTTGTGAAATAATGGATGCTTGGTGAATCATGATTTGTGCAGCAGGTGAAATATTAACAGTATCACCCGCCATTGAAATAACACTAGCAGCACTCGCCGCTAGACCTTGGATATTGACCACCACCTTTCCGGCATACTGGCGTAGCATTGTGTAAATCTCGCTTGCAGCAAACACATCACCACCACCAGAAGCAACATTTAATACAACATCTTCGTTCGGGTCGCCATTAGCTAATAAACTAGCAATGTTTGATGGATTAACACATGCCATGTCAAACCATTGATAAAACATTGCTGTTTGGTCATCAACAACGTCGCCCTTGACATCAATTGTTTTTGTCATTCATTTTCTCCTTCCTGCGGCGGTTGTTCCACCACTGTTTGTGATGGTTCCGGCACGTTTGGTGACAACCAGCCGACTTCTTTAAGTGCGGCAGTTATTTGTTGTGATTCAAGTGTCTTGCTACCCAACAATGATTTAGCGTAACTATCATAAAGTGGGTCAATCGCATGGCGTATGTCAGCCGAGATATTAGCACTAAGTTTTTGATTGAGTTCGCTTAACACCATTTGAATGTCACGATTAAGTGTGTTGCCATACATACCTTGAATTTGTTCGATTGATGATTGTTGGTCACCTTGTCCGTTCAAATAACTATCCGGCATTTGTAACGCTTTAGCGATTTGTGTTGAAGTCCAATCAACTTGTTGTAGCAATGAAGCAATATTACTTTTAATTTCAAGTGGTGTTAATTTTTCACCAGGCATTAAAGTAACCGGAACGCCGCCAGATGTTTGTAGTTGCTTCATCAACGTTTTGGCACGTGCCATAGCATATTTATCGTCAACCTGTCCCGGCAACTCCAACGTACTATTAACACTAACTGATTGAGCCAACGCACTCAAAGTTAGTTGATCAGATTTCTTTTTGATATCCAATGTATTAACCAATGAGTATAGTGGACTAATTCCAGTCATACCATTCATTGAAAAATACCGAAGATGAATCATATCACTTGACGGAACTTTGTCAATTATTCCAATATTAGGCTCGTCAAATGACAACGTGTAAATCAAGCCAGAACCATCCGACAGTTGAAATGTTTGAACCTGTGACGGTCTTAAATATTCCCAATGGTCATCAACACCATTTGTGTTACGCCAACGATAAGCAAATGCTTCACCACCCAAAATCATTTGAGCAAACATTGTTACCCAAAACGTTCTCGAATTAGCAACCTTTGACGGATTGTCTAGTATGCCTTGCAGTCTTGGCTTATCAGCAAGCAATTTAGCACTCGCTAAGTCGCCTGATAACTGTGTCACGGCTGATTGTATATCAGGGTTTTTCAAAGCGTCCCAAGCGCTAATGTACGTGCCATTATCCGGCGTTAAAAAACTCAATACGTCTTGCCAATCACTAATTCCAACCGGTTGAGCAGTAGTTGCTGTTGAGTCTCTTATTTTAAAGTTAGAATGAAACAACGGCATTAAGCATCACCCCCTTTCTCTTTTTGGTCACTAAGCCATTCTGATAGCCAACCGGTAACACCAAATGATAATGCTAAGGTAAACCACAGTAGCGGCTTGTAGATACAAAAAGCGCCATAATTGATGAAACCTGCTGCTAAAACGTAGCAAAACACATCAAAATAGCGCTTAATTACTCGTGAAATTGTCTTAAATATCATCTAAAAACTCCGGATCTATTGCGCCTTTACGCAACCCTTCTTGTATTTGTTCGGCAGCACTCATGCGACTAAACTTAGCAAATTCTGAATTATAGCTAGAATACTCATCAAAGTGATACATGCCTTGAAATAAAGCATCAATCAAGGCATCAACCACATCAATTTTCAGGGTAGCTTTGTTCTTATCTACTGAAATACCATAAGCAGAATTAGTGACAATCGCATTTAACAACGCTTTTTCCATAACAGGGTCATCATATCTAGCTATCTTGTGTGTGGTAAAAGCGTCTTGCAGATACTTTGTTGGCTTAGCTAGGTTAGATGGCCATTGCTTAATGTTCTCAACCTGCCAAGTTGGAAAGTTAGCTATCAATGAGTCTTTAATATTTAATACTTGGTACGAACCAGCTTCATCATATCCAAAGTAGATAACTTGCAAATTGTGGCGTTGAACAAAATCGACTAGCCAATTATAGACTTGGTCGGTATTGATGATACCGTCTTGATGACCTGTAATCGTACAGAAACCACGTTTTTCCAACTCACGATAATTGATACCATCTTGTTTTTCTTTGTTCTCAATACTACCAGCGTGGTTCCAAGGTATAAACGAATGTTGATACAAGAAATACTTACTTTCACCCTCATCATTGATATATGGAAATACAAAGCCAAAGGCTGTGTTATCTGAAAACTGTGAGTAATCAAAGCCGATATAGACTTCACGACCGTTGATATCGAAATCATCTGTAATTGATTCCTCAACACTTTGCAATGAAACGTAGCTGTCAGCAGATGATTGTAACCACATGTTTAGCGATTTGTTTTGAAACGAAAAGATGTTGCCAGCTAATTGGTCGGCGTCTTTTTCTGTTTTCAAATCAAGCATGAGTTTATTATGCTTGTCAGGCATGTCAAGCAATGGATTAGCTTTTACCCACATATCCGGTTGTTCTGTTTCATTGATATCATCAACCGACCATATCAAGCAGCAATAAGTATCACCATCTCGTTTCCAGTCCTGTTCCATTGCGGTAATAATACGTTTTTCGTCTTGATGAAACGGAACTGTTGCGTCAGGATAAGCAGTTGAAATTTGAATAAACTGTTTATCGTTAACATCAACTTGACCAGATGTAATTTTAGAAATCTTATCAACGTCTGAAAACGCAGGGTCACCAAATTCATCCCCGATTGCTGTTTTAAAGTGAGAACCATCATACTGTCCTGATTCCCAAGTAATCGCTTTGAGTTCGTTGTTGTTTGCTGACATAAAAATAGAGTCTGACTTGGAAGCCAAACTCTTTAAATTGATACCGTCTTCAACGCCTAAACTAGCCCATGGCTCTTGCTCCAACAAAACACGTAGCGTACTTTTGATATACGAAAGTATTTTGCTAGTCTGCTTGAAGTTTTTTGAAGTAACTAAATAATCTTGGCTAGCTTCACCAATGGATTCAATCAAGAAACTATATACCGTGATGATTGCCATTAGGTATGTCTTGCCCTGATGACGAGCAACTGAAACAATAGCCCTAGCATAGCGCTTATCACCGTCAGAATGTCGCCAACCTATCAAGGTAGCAAGAATGAATTTCTGCCAAGCCATTAGTTTAACAGGCTTTAACGTTTTAACTTCGGGACATTGCGCCGCAAAGTTTAATATCGCTGTTACATCTTCAAGCGAGTAGTGATATGGAAAGTCCTTATCACCTTGGCGTTGCAAATCTCTTAGGTGTCTAAAACAAGCAAGTTTAATATGATAGCCAGTGACATATTTTCCATCTAACACATCAAAAGCATAGCGAGTACCAGGGTCTTGATATTTGTCTCGAATGTGAGTGAAATCAATTGAACGATATGCACCAATAACATCATGCGTTTTTGTTAAATCAATTTTAATATCGCTCACCTCACTTTCCTAGTGCTTGCTTAATCAAATCAGCTGTGGAAACTTTACTATCTGGATCTGGTAGTTTTAGTTCAAGCAGTTCAGCACGCCCTTTAGGTGTTAGCCCAAGCTCACTGCCTAACGCTTTTAATTTAACCGAAGCAGAGTCCAACATTTTAACTGACGGATTGACTTTATAGCCAACAAAATCAGTACCAATGACTTCACCTGTCACTGGATTAACAACTGTTTTGTATGCAGCAGTCACTGCTTTATTTTCAATCACATGGTCATAAGCAGTTCTCATCATTTGATAATTGATACAAAACGCTTCAACCATTGTTTTATCCATTTCGTTAACAGTTGGATCTGATTTAATTAGCGGAACCAACCTACGCCACATATAACGAGCCGTCCCAGTTAGATACTTGGGTGGCTCATCAGGCAAATCTTTAATTTTACTCAAACAGCCACCTCCTTTCAAAAGTTAGGGTTACTTTAGCTACCACTTTTAAGCCTATTTTTGAGTCAAGAACCCTTTAACATTGCTAGATTAACCTTGTCAAGACCCCCCTATAAAAAATAATCGAAAATTGTTGTTTCGACACAAGACGAGCCCTATGTGTGCGCTCTCCCTGTTCCTTAAACGGGGCGGGGGTGTATTTTTCTGACGATTTAATATCAATACACTTGCAATGTTTAAAACGCCTGAGAAACGATTTTAGGCTGATTAACGTTTACCGATTTAATATTGATAAGCGCACCTATCCTCAAACGATATAAAGCTAATGCAAGTTCATTTAAATCTGACTTCAACAATGCGTTTTCTGTAATGTCAAACTTGGTTGGGTGTATGCCATCAAACGACGATTTGCTTCTCACTGAGATAAACAGTCTACTTGTATAACATTCATCAGTTGACTTAGTTAATCCCATGGCTGTTCGTTTATATTCACTATGAGATTTATGAAACTTAGTTGCTAATTGCTTTGCTTCTAATTCACTTTCGCAAACCGTAACGTGTTCTTCAATGTCTTTCATTGTGACTATCTCCTTTACTTCGGTATCTGGTCAAGATGATTCATATAGTAATCAATCAGCTTAACCGTTGTGATTGGTGTGACATTGTTCTTAGTGAAGCCGTCACTTGAACCATAGTACTCGTCTTCGAATTGGTCTTTCTTGTAGTGACACTTAGGACAAATCACATCGAGGTTATCAATGTCTGTGCTTCTGTTAGGTTCAAACGTGAATGGCACTCTGTGGTCAACTACCTTTGCTGGTGTCGTTCTACCTTCTGTTAAACAGTATTGGCATAGATGATGTTGCTTAGCTAACACGACTTGTCTTAGTGATTGCCATACCTTACTGCGATAGAACTTAACCTGTGCTCGCTTAACTTCATTAGCATTGCGGTTAACTCTGTCGTATCGTTTGCGATAGTTGTTGCCGTTGGTTCGGCTGTACTTCTGTCGTGACTTCAAATATTCTTCTTCCAACGCTCTGTGTTGTTCGCAGTACCAGTGAGGTAATGGTGCTAGGTTATGGCAGTTGGGTTGTCTACATGTTCTTACTTGCATAACGTTCTCCTCACTTTTTTAATCGATTTACGATACTAACTAATCGTTTATAGAAACGGTGCCTTTCTGATATTCTTTTATTTTCAATGCGTTCATCAAGAGTGTTAGCGGGATTAGAATAAAACTCTTTTACATTCATCATTTCATGTGCATTGAAATAAATATATGTTTCGTCATATCCTTTTATCACACCATCATAGACGTTTTCTAGTTGTATACTTTTGTCTTTAACAACTTTTATTTTCATCTTTTCTCCTCATTCACTGCAAAATAAAAAGCGCTTATGCGCTTAGTTGACCTACACTTTACCACGTATCATTTCATAGAAATTAGGAAAGTCTATTTCTCTCAAATTTTTTTCTTCACCCAATGTCATAATAAATAATGTATAAATTTTGTTATCACCAATTTTGTTTACATCAATTGTACCATCTGAAGTCGGATTGATTATTAAAGACACTCTAGAAAACTGTTGATTTGCCATAAATTCATTTTTCATGTGAATGGCATATAAATCATTTTCTATTTTAAGCAGCTTATCATCAATAGAATCTACTTTTTTTACTGATGTTTTCATCTTCGCTTATATTCATCGCTTTATATAAAATCAAAAAACTAGCAAACTTACTTCTGATTAATCTAATATTAGTTTGCAGTTCTGAAAAATAGTATTCATCAAATTCATTTAATAAATTAACAACATTCCTCGAATCTTGATTGATACTATCAGATAAATCTAACCGCCTGAGTGATAATCTTTCATAATACACCTGTGCACCAACTATCAAAATGTATATATCTTCGATTTTTGCCGTGAGCTCTCTAACACGAGAGTCCTTTAAATTTTTTTCATAGGCTAATGCTGATGTTGCCCTTTCTGAATCAATTTGTTGCTTAGCAACCAAATAAGCTATCAGACCAGAGGGAATTATTCCTAAGTAACTACCCCAAAATCCTAACCAATCTCCGTGACCAGTAGTTCCTTGTGGCCACTGTGTATACTGAACCAATAATGGACCACCTACAAAAATAACAACTCCCAAAACTACCATTAAGAACCAAAACCATTTCTTATTCATATCTAGCCTCCAATAGTAGTAATTATACTACTAGAGAGACGTGGGTTGGATTAAAAATTATATTTTTCTGATTTTGGGCTCACGACCTGAATTATCAATCTTTAAATCAGGACGAGGATCAACTAGTTTAATAATCGACTTTTCTGTTAGATTAAGTTCTCGAGCGGCTTTACTCAAAGATACATCTAAGTACTCATTAAGAGAATCTAGTGAACTATGCTCACCAAACATGTCTTTCGAATTTCCATCAATGAAGTGGTTGAAATGTTGAACAAAATCATCAATGCCTATTTCATCACTAATATCGCTATCTAAATCAATCGCTGAAACTCTAATGCCAATTTTATGTCCAAAAAATTTGTTGTTGTTTATTTGAAAATCGACTATTTGACCTTCTGCTTCTTCACGAGTCATTAGCTTACTGTCGTTAATATTGCTTGAAACTTCAACATTGAATTTATTTGGTAACACCTCCAACTTAGAAACATATCTATCATTAAAAGTCATGACCCAATAGTGTGGTTTTTCAATCATATCATTCTCCTAAACGTGCCACTCGGCAACTAGCTTGTCACTATCATATTCAAGCGCATATAGCTCTTTCTTAGATAACGTCCAACCGTTCATGATTTCGTAATTGTCATTTGGTTTAACTGTACCAAGCTGTCGACTAATCACACCACCCTCATCAACTATCTTTTCCTTGTGGAAGTGACCTTTATGGATTTCACGACTGTGTGATAGTGACCAGACACCACCAAACTCATTAGCAAATAACATAGGCAAGTTCTTAGGTGCTAAGTCACCGTGAGCTAACATGATACCCACGTTATCCAATAAATAAGCATCACGGAATTTAATGTTGTTCTGGATAACCGCCTGTGGGTACTTGGCTTTCAAATACTCCATGAATATGTACTCCATGTTGCCCGAATGATTGCCTGCCATTTGTTTGATGTGAAGCGTTGTGCTATTTTTTAATGAAGCAGTGACCAAAACGTCAAAGAACTGTTTAGCGTCCTCAACGGCTTGTACCATATTAACTTCATCAAGCAATGTGCCTTTTAAAGTCTGCGATGACCACATCTGACTAGAATGGAATAGATCACCCAATTGCTCAATCACAATCGTTTTGTAACCCTTATTGATAAGCTCTAGCAGCCTGTCTAAGTGACCTTTAACATCAAGCATGGTAGTTATACCAAAATGCAAGTCAGGTAGTGGTACAACCAGATTATGCGTATCACGTGCAACCTGTTTAACTGTTTATGGCCTAATGTCTGCTTTGAACAGATTAGCAATATCCTGTGGTGTTAATTCATCATCTGACTTTGGCTTAACATTAACCTTTAACTGGAAGTTCCACTTTGGCCCATTATCTGTTGGTGTCGTCCATTGGTTTGGTATTGCCGACACGATACGCCAGTCGTTGACATCAAGATTAAGATACTCAAGGATATCCTCTGGTGTCTTTTGTGTCTGCTCGTTCAGTAGTAGATACTTGGCTGTGATTTTAATATCATCAACCTTACCGTCACTGCCGTAGCTATATTTAGGCTCAATACTAAAATGGTCGTTTTCATTGCCGCTATTTTTAGACTGTGGTGCTTTAGCACTCGCGTACAGTCTAACGGAACGTCGTGCATAATACACACCTGTTTCTTCATAAAGTTTTTCAACTATATTTCTTGAATCAAGTCCTTGCTCACTCAATTCTTGAACACGCTTCTTTAATTCATCAGTCCATCTTGTGTAGCCCATTATCGCCACTTCCTATCATCATAAAAGGCATCCTTGCGCTTGTCTGTATTCAACTTGCGTTTAGATGCCTTCTTGTGCTTCTTGTTATATTTTTGTTGCCGGTCTAGCCTGCGGTAGATGTTTAATTCATCATCACTGGCGACAAGTCCATAATCGCTATCTATTTTCATAACTCACCCTTTGAATATTTTATGTATTAAAAATCTTTGTCTAGAGATATTAGACGTATCGTCTGGAAAGTTATATTTTTGTGACCGTTCAGACTTATATTTTGCGCGCTTTAACTGTTTTATTTTTTGTTTATTATCCAAAATTTTCTCCAAACAAAAACCGCCGTTAGATTTAACTAACGAACGGTTTCAAATACTTATTAATTTTTCAAAGTAAAGTATTGGATTAACTTGAAAATACCAATAACCAACAATGCCATTCCAAAGAACGTCCAGACAATCAATCCACCTAATACCGGACTGAACAGAAGGCTTAATCCTCCCAAAATACTAATCAACGCA
This sequence comes from Leuconostoc sp. UCMA20149, assembly GCF_030400235.1. Lineage (NCBI taxonomy): Bacteria > Bacillati > Bacillota > Bacilli > Lactobacillales > Lactobacillaceae > Leuconostoc > Leuconostoc sp. UCMA20149. The sequence continues at coordinate 50,211 of NZ_VJYC01000005.1, read as the reverse complement.
GAAATAATTGACCACGTCTTATTCGTACTAATTTGGTTGATGATTGTGATTTGAATGAAGCCTTCAATTAACCATGTCATACCTGTTAATATACCAACAACCAGGATTAACGAAATAGCTGCTGATTGCATGTCGATAAAAATGAAGATACCCGCAACGAGATAAATGATTGACACAATCAAGTTCCCCAATCTGGCCATTCCGTTTTCTACATCACTTTTGAATACAGCTATCAATTTTATCAATCCAACAACAATTAGAGCAGCTCCTATCATTCCGGCGGCTGCTCTAGCACTACGATTAGGCAAAAATACGATCAAAGCGCCAATTATAGTTGAAATCAAACCATCAAAACCTACCGCCCGACGCAACTTATTAAAAAAATCTTCTGACATAAAATATCTCCCTATAACTTTATATGTTTCATTTTACGCCTTTTGTGTAATATATTGCAAAAAGGTTAATTTCAATAAAAAAGCACCCGTTAAGGTGCAACTATCAACTATTGGTTGACTGTTCAATGTGGTTGTAAACCATTAGTTGACGACCACTATGTACGCAATCGCAGGCAAGCGACTGCTATTAAGTTAATGAACTAAATACTAATCTCCAATATCCTTAATCTCTGCATCCGTCCCATCGTAATACCCTCTGGCATAATCATTATGTCCATCGTTAACCATAAAACGTTCTTCATCTTGCTTAATTGATGCAACATAAGCATCGTAATATCCCGCTTTATATTCATCGCTGTGTTTATCACTCATCATCTTTACCTCTTGAAATTTTAAGTTGTGCGGACGTACCGCAATTGACAGGGCAAGGATTTGCACCTTACATGATAATGCAGGACGGACGTGCCAGCACTAACTCTATTTCGTTAAGCGTCTACCTATTCCGCCACCTGTCACGTTTTATAGACTTTACTTGTCTGTGTCATCGCCCACAGTCTGACAGTGATTGCCTTAACGTTTAATAGGCTTTCGCGTTGCTTTTAATGGATGAGCAATAACCACAAATAAAAAAGAACGTCGTCGGCGTTCTTTTTTGTTGTCGATATTTCAATCAACGTATTTTGTGATGATTTGTACTCCCCAGGAGTATTGTGGGTGTTTCGCTAATCAACCCCACAGAAGTATTCTACTACTAAACAGTATTTTTTTGTTAACTATTTGATGATACAAATATAACACCCTTTTTCGCCTAAAAACCTTCACAAAACTCGCATGTTTTTGGCACTTTCACTTATCCACACCCCGACTAGCAAAAACAGAAGTCCTATAAATCTGTTTAATTCTCTGCATATCTCGGTAGCACTGACTCTCTGACTTTGACAATATGCTTGCCACTTGAAGCCAGCTTCGCTTTCTTCTACGATCATAACGCAATTCAAGCATGGCTCTTTCTTCACTGGTCAGCACCTTTAGGAAATTAGACATAAACCATCTGTCTCTAATGAATGATTGCAAAATATAATCGCTTTCTTGAATGATGATGTCATTTTCAGTTTGAATGTTACGTTTATTTTCTGCCTTACCACCACCTATATTTTCATCAAATGACGTTGGCGTTTCAAGTTCTCTAATACGTAGCCTAATCTGCATTTCAATCACACCTGAGAAATAATCACTTAGATATTTATCAACTCTATCCGCCAATTTTCGCTCTTCTTTCTACATGTTATAATATTAAAAACGTCAGGAGGTACTATGACCTTATTACTACTTCACGCTTTAATTTACTTTATGATTTTTCTATTGCTGATCACTCTGTGGATTGGCTTTTTAATACATAGCCGTGGCACGAAAGTAATTTCTATTTTCGGTATAACAATACAAATATTGTTACTTGTCTTTATAAATCGTTATTTGAGTTGATCCATGCTTTGCTCCTTTGACTATTCGCTCGTAATCTCTCTTGATAAGATGTATTCGATATAATCTTCACCGTGACCGCTATTTAAAACAGACTTATCTATAATTTTGTAGCCACTCGCTAATGATTCTCGTGCACTCTGTAAACTTTGATAATTGCTCATAATTGACCGCTTAATTACGTATTCAAATTTAGGTTCTTTAAGCTCATATTCTCGTCGTAAATCGTTAATTAACTGAATAACATCATCACTGTATATTTGTCGTGTTCCGTCCAGTGACAACGCTCTGGATTTTTCTATCGCTTCATCAAATGTCATTTCAGACCTCCATAATATTTCAATACAATATAAGTAACTACAACCATTGCTGACAAATACATGCCAGACTCAATCGCATGCTGTAAGTTGTGTCCTATTTCAATCATTGTCACCCTCCACTGGCAACTGCACCGCTTCTGTTAACGGATTTGTCCATTTTTCAGCCTCTTCTTTGGTGTCAAATTGTGTGGCGTATTCCTTATTATGGTTGTAAGTCAACTCACCTTCATCAGTGCAATAAAGCATATTACCACCTGCATTTGGAAGTATTCTTCTCACAAACCACTTCATATCAGGAACAATATCAATCGTTTCTTCTGGATTCTCTGAATCATAATCAATCCATAATTGTGCAAGTTTCTTCTGTCCTTCGTCGAAAGAAAAAATATCTCTCAAACCCGCGTACTCACCGCGGTGTTCGACAGGATTAAAAATTAAATTAAATAGCTCATATAAATTAACAGGATAAATACTGTTTATTACTTGTTGCCACTCTTTGTATTGCTTTTGTGTCATCTTCACACGTGGATGTAACTGTTCTGCTGTATATACAGCCGTGGACTCATCGTTTGGCGTTGCTGATCTAAGCATGCTATATACTTTTCCATTTTTAATTTTTACATATGCTACTGGTTCAGTCATCACTTATCTCCTCCGTGTAAAAACTCATGAATATCATTGCCGATTTCATCAGGGCTGAGACGGTCGGTGTCGTCCAATAAATCTGCGTTCTCGTGTATGTTGCCAATGACTTCAATTCCATAATTTAGCGATAATTCAGAAATTCCATTAACTTCTCCAGTCCAACCTTTTAAATCAAACGCTGGATAATCCCCAGTTTCGTTATATACAACTTCATATACATCAGGTTCATCATCATCAAATTGAGTTATTTCTGCTACAATATCGCCTTCATAAATTTCAACACCGTTTTTGTCTTTGAGACCTGTGTATTGTTCAAAAATAACCTCCTTATACAAAAACTGATAAGGAAAACGTGCTTACTTTCTGATGAATCATATTTTGTATAGTCATTGGCTTTATATACTTTTCATCTCTGGTGAACCACGCTCTAAACTTAATCTCTCGCATAACTATTCACTCCATTCCGCAATGTACTTATCAGCTGGCAACACTCTGATGTGTCCGTCTGATGTGTATACAAAGTAAGTATCATCTTGTCTCGGCATTTCCATACCGTGATATAAATCGCCAAATTCTATTTTGGTTACTTTAGGTTCATTGCCATTGTCAAAATAACCTACTCTTTCAATTCCATCACCAACAATATATAAGGTTGGCGAATAAGTAGTTTCATCTTCGTTTCCCGAAAAATATGTTCCCAATCCCACGCTCTGTAAGCTAACTATTTTCATCTCATCACACTTTCTAAATCTCATTAACTTCAACTACTAGACGACCTGTTTGTCCGTAACGTTTGCTGCTGATTAATTGAACCGTGGCGTTGTCGTCATTCCATAGAACGCCGTTTAAAGCGTCCTCAATGCTTTTAATATAATTGCTTAGGTCTGGTTTTGTAGTTGGCAATATCAAACCGTTAATCGCCTCTTGCTGTTTCTTGCGTGACCATGATTTTAATACAGGTCGCACAACTTGAATATTCACGCTGATTGCACCGTTAGGAATTTTATAAGACTTTCCTTTTGCAGCTATTTGCGCCATCATGCGTAGATCAGTTTTGAAATTTGCTGTCTTTTTCGGGTCGTACATTCGAATGCTGTTACCAATACGTGCCGCTCTCGGTCTGGCTTGTGCCACTGGTTCAATATCAAATTTAAATAACGTCATGCTTTCCTTTCTGCTAATTTGCTCTTATTCGTATCAAAACGCCTGTTTGCGAATTGCAAACATTAGTTTGGCATAATTACACCAAAACCGTTTTTAAACGCTTAAATCACTTTATATTCAGTCCATGTGCCAAAGCTATTTTTTCGTCAATCTTGATGCCATTAATCTTGAACCGCTGCATGAACGTTTCGATACCAAGTGAATGAGCCACATTATGGTGTTCCCTGCATAGTTGCACCGCTCTGTGTCCCAAGTGATTAGTGTGCTGTCGGTTCATTCCTGACCCAACTGTATCTAAATGATGTAGGTCGCTTGGCTTCTTGCCACAAACAACACACATCTTTTCCATGAGGCATCTATACTCCCACCGTGCAATTTCCTGTGGCTCTAACTCGTTCAACGGCTTCACACTCAAACTAATGTCATGTATCGCTGCATAATCTAGCAACATGTTGATGAACTGGTTTGTATCTGTCTTAGTACCTTTAGCAGCGCTCAAACTAAATTCTCCAAAGTCTAAGCTGTTGTAATACTCATACATGGCATAGAAGTGCTGTTTAACTGTTTCAGGGGTTTCAATCCAGTAGCCACCTTTTTGGGATAGCCAGATGTCATGCAACAAAGCAAACGCAAACTTCCGCTGTTGTGCCGATACACCGTTTTCATCACTCGCTATCAACGACACCACCTGTTGCTGCCCGCTGGCGTGATACTTCTCTAGCGTGTGGATATCATCAGTGCTCAACTGCAACGTGATTAGACCTTTGTTTGGGTCAACCTTATTCAGTTTTGCGAATAGCTCTGTCACTAATCATCAACCACCTTGATTGTTTCTGGGTGTAACCACGCTTGCATAAATGGCACAGTATACTTTTTCATAATTTCATCAACACTTTCACTATTCTTGGCGAATGATCCGGCCATTGTCTGATAACCATTTGTTAGACCGCGAATATCATCAGTCCCAAACATGGTTTGCATTTTATGTTTACTATCAGAATCAAAGATTGCAAACGAATCAAATAGCTGTCCGTCTGGATATTTCTTTGCGCTGTCAAAATATTTTTTCCCTTTAGCCGGCATCTCAATAGTCGGAGCGTACTCTTGTCGTAAATTGTAAATAATCGTTTCTATATCACCCGCCTCGATATGACCTTTAACGTTTGTGTGCTTGTCTAGACTGTCTCCATACCACGTGTCAGCACCTTTGTCGCTCAGTGCTTTTAGTTTTTCTACCGCTTCATCAAATGTCATTTTGTTGCTTCCTTTCTCATCTCTTGCAATACTGCAATCGCTTCTGGTGCACTCTGCCAAACTTCTAAAATCGAAACGTAATTAGCACTAGCGCATTTAACCATCTTTGTGAGCGATCCATTTTCTTTTAATCGTCTGCCTAACTCTTCAAAATTAACCGCTGGGAACGATTGACTATTACTAGATGTCGGTATTCCCATTGCCTTTAATCTGATTGCTAGGAGTACAAAATCTAAAGGTCCTTTGCCGCGTCCGTCAGCCATTCTGGTAACTCCCTTTCTGGCTCCTCAACCGGTTCTGAAACACTCGCTAACTGTGGCTCAACAATATTTCTCCTACCGCCATACCTTGAAGACTTTTGAGATTTATTTTTTAATTCATCAGCTTCAACAGCTTTCAGAGTGAACAGTTTTTTGTTGTACCATTTTTTAGTGATAGCCAATACGTAGTTAAAGTTATTAGCACTATTAAGTGCTGCAATCTCCATTGCTTTGGTTATGATGCTTACTGCCTCATCTTCGCTAGATTCGCTAGCAAAGTCTTTCAGTTCATCATTGATTTTTTCTGAAACGATTGGACTAACCAAACCAAAACCATTTTTTTCATAAACCGCCACAATCTTTTGATAGGCTGTTGGTTCTTTCTTTGTCTCTTGTTCTAACTCTATGTTCTTACTCTTACTCTTACTGTTGTTACTGTTTGTTACCTCGGTGTTACTTTGTAACGCTTTTTGTTCTTTTTGACGTTTTCTGAATTCTCTAACTCTGCGTGCTGAACCTGTCTCAGAACCCGTCAAATCGGGTGTTGCAACTAAATAAATATCTTCGTTCAAGTCTGGGTGTGTCATCAATTTTTTAGCTTCTAAGTAAGCCAACAATGCACGGACATCTTCAACATTTTCATTTAGCATAAGTGCTAATTCTTCGGCTATATCACTGCCGGCACCTTGAAAGTAAATCGTGCCATTTGTATCAGCACTTTTAACCAACATTTCTAAGTAAATGATTGTGTATGTGTCACCACCAGCCATGCGACGAAGCAATTTGATATATGGATCTGTAAAGAAATCTTGTCTGATTTTTATCCAAAAATAATTCTTTTCTTCTGCCACTTGTTACCTCCTAGGGCATCACACCCATTTGTATGGTTGCGCCATATCGCTGTGAATGCAGTGCGTTACAATGACTACTTGCGCTAACTTGTAATCTAAACTCCACTGGTGCTCGGTTTTACCACATTGAGCTGGTGGTGTTCTTATTGCAGTAATTGTGCGATTTTAGCTAAATCATCTTTAATGTCTTTGCCACCGTAAATACCATCATCTTCGTAGTTCGAGTACAATTCAGCAAAAGCACGATTTAGATCACGCTTTAACAAATCCAAAGGCGTTAATTCGGGCTGTTTGTTTTGGTCGTATTCTGCTAATCTTGCTTGACTAACAATTTCGTTTTGAACCTTGCCAACAATTTTTCCTGTCGGTGTGAATGTCCCGAATTTTCGCCAATCATTAGCGCTTAATTGATGTTGACTATCCAATTGGTGTAAATCATTTTGTTCATCAATAAACGCTTCCAGAATAGGCATGTTAGCGTCTAAACGTGTTTTCTCCCACGTATTAGTGCGCTCAACCAAATCTTCACGGACACTTAACAAAGTATCTAAAGCAGCTACTGCACCATGATTTTCTTCATAGAACACTTCACTGCGTCGCTTATCCTCTGCTTTAAGTTCTTTCTTAATCAGGTCAGCATTCTTTTTCAAATCACTTTTAACAGCGTTGGCACGTGACCCTTGAGCAGCAGTTACAATAGTTTCTGGCAATGATTTATACTCTTCGGCGATTGCTAACAAATCACTGTAATTAACCATCACACCATTTTTAAAACTCAATGCTGGTTTAGTCTCTAACATCAATTGTCACCTCCAAGATTTTGAGCGAACGGATTGGGCGCAGTCTCTTTATCAACATCACTCAATTCACCGAACAGACTTTCTTCCTCAGCATTCATTTCTGGTGCATTTGTCGTCTCGACTGGTGCCTCAATATTTGCTGGTTCTGGTGTGACATCTTGAATACCGGCTTGAACATATTCAGCTTGTGTATCTTCTGCTAGTGCTCGTTTCATTTCACTAGACTTTGGTGCATACTGCAAAATAGATTTAAGTACTGTCTTTTTAGCCATTGCATCAAAATCAGTTGACCAAGGACCCTTTTTGGATTTACTGAAGCGATCACGATGGGCTTCAACTTTTTCTTTTGGCCAGTATGCTGCCATTTTGAATCCGTTAACTAACGTGAAGAAAGCATAATAGCCAATGATTTTTCCTGTTTCTTCGCCGTCAGTCACCAGCTCTTGGTTGTACTTGTCCCATTCTGGATTTTCACCCTCATAGACACTTTCAGCTCCGAATGATTTCATCTGTCCGCTTCGCATTGCCAATTGAACAATGCCTTTATATCCAAGTTGGAATTGCGCATCACCTTTGTAAGGAACTAAATAGGCTTCACCTACCGTTGGCAATAGAGACAGACCCAATGCACTGGCTTTGGTTGCTTCAACAATGACGGTGCCTAGTTTTGCGTGCTGCAATGCCGGATTACCAGAAATGGTCAATGCCACTTCTTTTGCAAATGACTTGGCGCTTTCTCCAGCTGTTGCAGCGAACTGCTCCACGACTTTGTCACTACTTAATTGCTTTGCTAATGTTATTTCGTTTGCCATGATTAATCTCCCCAATCAATATCTTCTAATTCGTGCATCTCAACCGTGATAAGACAACTACTGTACTTTTCCAAGTAGTCTGCTAAATCGGTGTCTAGTACATAGTCGCCGTGCTTATCTTCTGGTTTCAGAAAAAATACTCGCTCGGCATTATTTGCTTTTGCAACTTCTGACCGTTTCATTTCTCCAAATGGATAAACGCTCAAAGTTGGCTTATCATCATAGTTAAAGTTGTCGCGGTCAACTTGTTCATGACGTTCTGTAACGTCTTTTACGTACATTTGATTCATTTAACGTCACTCCTTCCAACTAAGTAGTCAATTGAAACGTCATAGTAATCAGCCAATCTAATCAACGTTGGAATGTTTGGACTGACCCTACCTGTTTCATAACGAGACAAGTAAACGCTATTGATATTTGTACCAACAGACACCCAATCAAGCGTTAATCCCCACTCTTTTCGAAGCTCACGTAATCTATCCATTTGCTTTTACCTCGTTTCTTGCTATAATCGAGATATAAATTATTTTTCAGGACAATTTATACCTACTGCGCTTAGCCAACTCCAATTGTGCTAAGCGTTTTTCTTTTGTCAAAAATACTTGTTTGAGCTGTTTTTACCGCCCATTGCTTCAAGTCTGCGTTGCTTTTCGATTCGTTCACGCTCCTGTGCTTCACCTTGTGATAAGCCTAGTGCGAAGACCAAAACTAAAATTACGATTGTTGCTACTACTTGTAAAAACCACATGTTATTTACTTACCCTTTCAAATAAATCCAAAGCGCCGTTCGCTTGTTCTATGGGATTAAAATTCAATGTCGTATCATTCTCGATTGCCTCACGACCTTTGCTGATTGCTGCCTGTGCGTAATCAAGCAACGACTGTCTGATGTCTTCTAAATCTGCACTCTTTGACATGCTGACCTCCTATGCTGCTTGCAAAAACTTGTTGATAAAATATTGCTGTCCCTTGCCAGTTACTTTAGGCGTCTTAGATACCGTGACACTACCGTTACTGCGTGCGATTGAGGTTTCCTTGATTTCAAACAATCCCAATTCCATACTTTTCTGTGTCGGCATATTGTAATCTGTACCCCTGCGTCGGATTAAGTAGCCGTTATCACGTAGCCAACTGAATAATCGTGTGGCGCCTGTATCGACACCATTTTGTTTGAGTATCTTAGCTAGTTCACCAACCAGAACACTTGTATGACTAGTTGCTACTGCGTCCGCAAACAATGCTTTTGGTTTCATCTCGGCAATGATTTGGTCTTTCTGGTCAAGTAGTAACTGTGACGCTTTCAAACCGAGTGCCATTTGATAAGATGGATCGTTGGCTAACTTCTTGTAACGGTCTTCGACTTGTATAAAGTAATCTCGAATTTGTTGACTCTTTTCAGTCTTCGACATCATGGCTACATTCTTTGCCATGTCGACCGTGAGTGAATAATCTTGAAGTGGCTTAACAGCGCCGTTATTTACAACCGTACCTGAAAGTACACTTGTAAAATCTGTGCCTTCAACGTACATTTCGTGATATTGTTCAAACCATGCGCTGAAACGTTTCTTAACGCCTAATTCCTTGTGCAACTCTCGGGCGCTTACTCGTGTCTCGCCCTGCTCGTTTTGATTAATCTTGATAATTTCCTGCATATTGCTTACCTTCCTGACTTCTTATCAATCCAATACTGAATTTTAGTTCCCCAATACATCACTGTATTTCCTGTCCTCATATATGGTTTAGGAAACGTCTTATCTCCTCGAAAGTGTTTGTTGAATGTATTCCTTGATATATTCAAATGTTCCTTATCGACAATTTCGCCGATGTTGTATCCACGACCATCAAACGTTGCCATAGTTTTCTCCTTATAAATCATTGATGTTGAACAATGTGAAAATCTTTTTACGAATTGCTTTTGACTTTGGCGAATTTTCACCGTTAATTGCACGGTTTGTTTGAGCGGTACCTTCACCTATCGTTTCGGCAAGTTCCCATTGCTTCATGTCATCTCGTTCCCACATTTCGTCTAAAATGCGTTTTTTGATGATTCGCTTAATTTCTTTTTCTCGCTCTAGAATTGTTGTTGCTGTCATACTGTCACCTCCTTTGTTTAATTGTGATAATATTTATGTTGTGAGCGTCGAAATTCTCCCCTACATTTATGAAAGGAGTCAGACCGATGACTATTTCTGACGAACAAGTTGCTCATGACCTAGCTATTGCGTACGTAACAGCTAAAATGTCTCAACAAAGTAATATTTCCCCAAGTTCATCTGATTACACCGCTTACAAATCAGCTTTTGATAGATACAAAGCTGAGATTACTTCTGTGAAGAGCGCCATTCACAATCTTCAACGTATGAATGAATCAGTTTAATCAATGACCTTGATATCAAATCCGCTTCCATAAACGAGGAGGCGTTTTTAATTTGATTAACTTTCAAATCCAAAAGCTTCTCGTAGGTTTCTTTGTTCTCCATAGCTTGTCTCCTTTCTGTTTTTTTATTATCAAGTTGTTGACATTTTTTTACACAATGTGTAAACTAAGTGCATACGAAATAAGCTACAAATAACGCACTACCTAATAATCAGACCGCCAAGTTAGATTTATAAGTGTTTGTTTTTTGTTGCTCAATTACTTGATGAATTCATTATTACACAATGTGTAAAATAACGCAACCATTTTGTGTGATTTTGTGTAATTTTTATTCGTCAAAATATAAAAAGGTGTTGATATGACAACGTTTGAACGAATTAAAAAAATTGCAAAAAGCCGTGGAATGAATCTTAAACAAGTAGCTAAAGCCTCTGGACTGAGTGAAAATGCTATATACAGGTACAATCAAGGCGTTGACCCGACTGGTCCGTCTCTAAAAGCTATCGCCGACACTTTGCTTGTTACAGTAGATTATTTAACTGGAGAATCAGAAACAAATAATTACACAAGCAGAAAAAATACTTTTAAGCAAGCAGACATCGAAGATGATGACTTACTTTTGGCCTTTGATGGTATGGAGATTGACGAAGAAGATAAGCAGGCCATAATTGATTTGCTTAAATTCAGAAGATTTCAAAAAAGGAACGAACAAAATTGAACGACGATCTAATTAAAAAAGAAAATATAGAAAATACACTTTCTGAAATAGCAAAGAGAAATTTTATTAGTGTCTTTTTTTTGGGAATGAAATCATCAACACCTGATGTTGCCATTCCCAAAGATAGTACAGTAGTAATGAATCCTAATTTTGATACAAAAGTGAATTTTATGTACAGGTTTGCTCATGAACTAAGCCACGTTCTCTACGGAGACCCAGATGCACAAGCAGTTTATTATTTCAGTGAATACGGTAAACGTGGCGAAGAATTACAAGCACATAGAAATGCTATCAAGATTTTAATGTCAATTGAAGCGCCAACCAGCGTAAATACTTTTATGGAGTATTATCACGTACCATCTTGGCTTGAGAATTACGCCAATGAAACATTTAAGTCTCTTAATGTTATAGAATAAGTTTATGTGCCAAGCAACCACATTAAACTGCTCGGGAGTAAATATCAATGTATAGCCAATCATCACTAAGAAATAAAGCTAGGGAGGTCTTCCCGTTTCTTATTATAGTAATAATAGGAGTTGTCTACTTCAATAATATACTATTTAATCCAATAAAGATTCCAGTTGATACATACTATCAATTATCAAGAATACACAATTCTTCAGGTAGTTTGATTCAGTTTTTGTATCCGCAAAATTTTATGTCACTAGGTCAAGTAGGAGTGGCGACTAATATTTTTTACCCGTCATTTGTCATGCAACTTATTGTTAATATTATTCCTACTGTTAGTCCAATCTTCTCATTTAAAATGTTTATACTTTTGCTTTTTGTATTATCAGGATCAATCTTATATTGTATTTTGCGTTTTAAATTGAATTTTGAAATTTGGAAAAGTATTTTATTAGCTGTCCTTTGGGCGGCATTTACCACATACTCAACTTCTAATATCGGTGGAGAGGCCTTAGCCAAACTTGGATTTCCCTTACTTTGCTTTGGATTAATGAACATAAATATTCAAGGTTTTCATAAATATATAACTTCAGGCATATTGCTTGCTATTTATTCACATCTTATTACGGGAGCATTTTTGGCGCTATTCACATTTATTTATTGGATTGTTACTATCTTTACAAAAAAATCTGATAAATATATTGCATCTACTAATTTTTTTAAAACTGCTTTATACTCTTTTCTTGGTAGTTTGGCTGTAACTATTCCAATAATTATATTTTCTAAGACAAATAATATCAAAACTCCCAATGTTAATCTCCATCAGTTTCAGACTTGGAGTGTTTCTCTCTCCGATACGATAAGCAATCCCGGAATTTCAGGTCTTGTATTTATCATGATGTTTTTTGTCATAATTACTTCTATTTTCGTATCAGGAAAAATTAATTTAGGACAATCTGTTTCAGTAGTGGTTGCACTTTTCGGAACATCTTCTTTAGCATGGGAAAAAACATTATTGAATTCTCCAATAACTACAATCCAAATGCCAGCAAGAATATTTGATTATAGTTTAACTCTTTGTTTTTGCTTTTCTTTGCTTGTCCTAAAAACATATAACGATAAAAACAATCATAAGTCGCTTTATCTCGTTTTAACATTCAGTTTTTTATCCATTGTTGCTTCATCAATCCATAAATCTAATTTTCCGGACATTGAAAAAGATGGTAGCATGATTATAGCAACAAACGAGAAAATAACATCATATTATAAACAAGGAAACGATGGTTATGGCGTTGCCTCGTTAGGTGCATTTGACAAGAGCAGCACATCTAATGAGAACTTTTGGAGCCTGATGAACTATTCAGACTATGTTCCATCTAGTGCTTTAAAAGACAACAAAACAAGTATGCTTAGGCAAGACGATACGGGACGAAACTTTGTTAATCATGATATATTGACAGAACAAAACCGTTTATACAAAACATCAGATTACACTGCAAATTATAATCAGTTATCGTTCAAAAACCTAAGCTCAATACAATCCACTAAAATAAAGTTGCCTGTTTTAGGATATAGATCCTCTAATATTTCAGTATTTATAAATGGCACACGTATTACACATACAATAAAAAACGGAAGTATACAAGTATTTTTAAATAAAACTCTGCCTAAAAGATCTACAATATTAGTTAAAGAAGGTATTCCGTTATTCATGATTTTTTCATATATTTTGTCTTTGCTATCAGTTTGTTTTTTATTTTTCGGTCATAAAAGTTATATGAGTAAACATTAAAAAGCACACCCCTTACTCGCAAAAGTTCTTTGGGTGTGCTGAACAAAATATTGTAAACGCACGGGGCGTTCTATTAGATTATAACAGATATAAGCCCCCTTTTTAAAGGAGGTTTTTATTATGGCTTCAATATACAAACGTGGTTCAAAGTGGACAGCTAATGTTTTTATTATCAAGGACGGACAACGCAAAAGAAAAACAAAGTCTGGTTTTAGTACAAAACGTGAAGCACAGGCATGGTCAGTTGATGCTGAAATGAAAAAGAAAAATAATGAGTTCAGCGTTGATAACGTTGTGTTCACCGAAGCATTTGAAGAATGGTATCACATTTTTAAAGAACCACAATTAGAAACAGCAACTAAACAATGGTACCGCACTACCCTGTCTGTTTTAAAATCTAATTGGAACAACAAAAAGTTATCAGAAATAACATCAAAAGACTTTCAGATTCTAATTAATGAATATGGCAGTAACCATGTTAAATCATCTGTATCACACATCAAAAATATTACCAGCGCTTTTGTTCGCTATGCAGTAGATGAAAACATGATTTTAAAAGACTTCACACGAAATGTTAAAACATATTCAGTAGTCAAAAGCAAAGACAAAGAGCTAAAATTTTTAGAAACAGATGAAATGGAGAAATTAATTGAACGTGTTAAAAATAATAATGCTGTGACCAGTCGAATGATTCTGACTGCGATTTATTCTGGATTAAGATTTTCAGAAGTTGCTGGTCTTACCAAAGATGACTTTGATTTTAAAAATAACACTATATCAGTGAACAAATCATGGCAAATTCACGATCAGGCTTTTAAAGAAACAAAAACTAAAACATCAAACAGAATCGTATCAATGCCTAATTCATTCGTTGAAATAGCCAAAAAATGGACGTTTGGAGATACGTTTGCTTTCGAGGGTGATAATGGCACACCACCATCAGATAATGCCGCTAATAAGCAATTAAGGCGTCTTCTAGAACAAGACAATAGCAAAATAATTACTTTTCACGGTTTACGTCATACCCATGCCAGTTACCTACTAGCTAAAGATGTGTCAATTCAGTACGTTAGCGAGCGGTTGGGTCATGCCGATGTTAACATTACTTTATCAACCTATGCTCATTTGTTAGATAAAAAACGTTCTGAAGAAACAGATAAGGCGCTTTCACTATTAGACAAATTATGAAATAGTGCTACAATAGTGCTACAAATGCTGTCTAAACGCTTATATACCAGTGTATAATACTCCCCCTCAACGCATTTTGACCAATTCATCACGTTTGTTGATGAGTTGGTTTTTTACTTGATTAATACCTGAGACATGATGATTAATTAAAATTTAGACAAAAAATGACTGAGGAAGTATACACCTCCATTATATAAATGTAATTTCGGTTCAGCTCACATTCCATTATTTCAGACGTAGTTGTTCTTAAGTATGAACATCACATACATTATCTAGTAATCTTTTTTCCACAACACAGCCCACACAAAGTCAAAATATTCACTGTAACTACATTAAATTACCAACCGAAAAATACTGACTTTTGTTATAATATTAGGTGAAAATAAGTCACACCAAGGGAGACCTTTATGAGAGGAAAACACATGCCTAGATCGACCAAGTGGCCGGTCTTCGTACTAATCATTATTGCAGTGATTTTAGCCATGATTATATATGGCGCAAGTTCACGCAATCAAACCACCAAAAATCAAAGAACTGTTAGCCATCAATCTAGCCTTTCTTCAACACGGTCATCATCCATCAAATCGTCCAGTAACTATAGCTCAAATCAATCTACGAGTAGCAGCGATGTCGCAGTAAAAAGTACCTGGAATGCCACTAAAAACAAGCAATTAAGTGATTTCATGAGCCAATGGCAAACGGAAATGAATCAAACATATACTGGTACCTATGATAATCAAAAACCTGATTATTATGGTATTTCATTTCCAACAGCCTTAGAAAATGGTAGACTTAGTGGCCATATCAAGTTTGACAATCAAGATACAACCATTGAATGGTCACCAAATGGCAGCAGCAATTCCAAGAATCAAGTCATAGCTGTTGCTGTCGGTCAAACATCATCAGATGGTTATAACAAAATCCTTTACTTGTTTATCTCTCAAGAAAGCCAACCAAAAGTATACGTTTCACAAACAACAAATGGTGAGGATCTATATTTTACAGAGACAAAAAATACAGCGCTGGAAAACGGCTTTAGTCAAATATACACAGGTAACTAAAGCTAATCACCTAACTATATGTCATTAACACAAACAGGAGAACATCATGAGAGCAAAAATAGGTAACAAGATGGTCGAGGTTTGGCAGATTTCACATCAGCCTATCTCTGAGAGTTGGGTCCGTCAGAGTTTTGACAAAAAATTATTAAGTTGGCACCAAATTTATCCAGACGACCTGTTGGTCAATGCGCCTTGGTCTGTCAGTATCGGTAAAATTGGTGATTATTTGATTAAAGATGGTAATCAAATATCTTTAATCACCCAGCAACAATTTGACAAAACATATAGACTAGCTAATTAGATAATGGCAATATTTCAGTCAGCGCTACCGCTGACTTTTTTTGTATCAAAAATATGTCAAGCTGACTAAACCCCTATCAGTGAATTGTTCCTAACCAAAATGGTAACCATAACGAGATATCATCTTTGAAATTTGGTTTCACTAGTTCTGTAAAAAATTGCAAACCTTGTGGCGACAATTTTTGTTGCAAAGCGAGCGGTCGAAAATTACCAATTAAGCTACGGATTACCAAATCTTCTCGCTCTTTTTCGTCTATCAATTGATGGATTGCGATGTTGACAAAAACTTGTTCTTCATCATTCAAGGAAAGATGTTGTAACAATTCAGCAAAATTATTTTTTTCTTTTTTCAATTTAATACTCCTCTAATCATTAATCTTACAATAATACTTATATTTTTTCAAATCAAGACCAAAGTATGGCAATTGATCAGTCTAGGAATGTTTATTTAATATGATTATCTTTTTAATTTGCAGGAATTATTGATCATTGATATTTAATAATAGAATGACTGAACTTAAATTTTAATCTAACTGAATCTAGGTATCTCCCCTAACAAACAATAAAAAAACAGCAGTTCTGCTGTTTTACTTACCACATATACACTTGTTCGAAAGGAGCTAGCGGGATTTGAACCCGCACACCGCCAAAAGCGGCTCGACGGATTTCGAGTCCGTTGCAGTACCAGATTGTGCCATAGCTCCATCATGAAGAAGTTAGAACATATTATCTAACCTACTTCGAAAATTTAAAATTACTTTGATGCCTTACGACGTTTTGCGGCCTTTTCACGCTCAGCTGTGTTCAAGATAGCTTTACGAATACGAACGTTTTCAGGTGTTACTTCAACATATTCATCATCATTCAAGAATTCAAGTGATGCTTCCAAATTCATTGTACGAGGTGTCTTGATTGAAGCAGTTTGATCCTTGTTTGAAGAACGCACGTTTGATTGAGGCTTCAATTTCGTAACATTGACTGAAATGTCGTTGTCGCGGGCATTCATACCCACAATCATGCCTTCATAAACTTCAACACCGGCACCAACGAACATTTGACCACGGTCTTCAACACCCATAATGGCGTAGTTAGAAGTTGCCCCTTGGTTGATCGAGACTAAGGCACCATTTCGGCGTCCTGGCTCCCAGTTGCGCACTACTGGACGATATTCAGCATAAGTATGGTTAAAGATACCATAGCCTCTTGTTGCTGACATAAACTCTGTTGAGTAACCAATCAAACCACGTGAAGGTGCCATATAGGTCAAACGTGTTTGACCGTTTCCGACAGACTCCATGTTGACCATTTCACCCTTACGTTGGTTCAATGAGTCAATAACAGTTGATGAGTATTCATCAGGCGTGTCAATTTGTACAGATTCATAAGGTTCTGATTGAACCCCATCAATATCACGGTAAATAACTTGTGGACGTGATGCTTGCAATTCGAAACCTTCACGACGCATTGTTTCAATTAAGATGGCCAAATGTAATTCACCACGACCAGATACTAACCAAGCGCCAGCTTGATCAGTGTCTTCCACGCGAAGAGAAACATCAGTGTGCAATTCGCGACGCAAACGATCTTCAATTTGGCGTGCAGTGACAAACTTTCCTTCTTTACCAGCAAATGGGCTATCATTTTGACGGAAAGTCATTTGCAAAGTTGGCTCATCGATACGAAGAATTGGCAATGGATCTGGATGAGCAGGATCTGCAACTGTTTCACCCACAGAAATATCTTCCATACCTGACACGGCAATCAAATCACCAGCCTTGGCTTCTTCGATGTCAACTTGATCTAAGCCAATGAAACCAGACAGTTTTGTTACGCGGAAGCTCTGCGTCGAACCATCCAACTTCAAAACTTCAACGTTATCACCAATCTTGATTGTGCCGCGCTTAACACGACCAATTCCAATACGGCCAACGAAGTCGTTATAATCCAACATTGCCACTTGGAATTGAAGTGGTTCATCAGAATTATCGACTGGCGCAGGAATTGTTGCAAAAACAGCATCAAAGATTGGCTTCATTGTGTGTTCTTGATCTTCAACAACTGGTGATAATGATGACGTACCGTTCATAGCTGAAGCAAAGATAACTGGGAAATCCAAATCCTCTTCGTCAGCACCCAATTCAATGAACAAATCCAAAACTTCGTCAACAACTTCTTCAGGACGGGCGCCAGGACGGTCAACTTTATTGACAATCACGATGGGTGTCAAGTGTTGTTCAAAAGCTTTTTTCAAAACAAAACGAGTTTGTGGCATTGTACCTTCAAAGGCATCAACAACCAACAAAACACCGTCAACCATACCCATGATACGCTCAACTTCACCACCAAAATCCGCGTGACCTGGTGTATCCAAAATGTTAATTTGCTTGTCACCAACCTTAACGGCTGTGTTCTTTGACAAGATAGTGATACCACGCTCTTTTTCGATATCGTTGGTATCCATGGCACGATCACCCAATTCCTTGCGTGAGTCCAAAGTGTCTGATTGTTTCAAAAGCTCGTTAACCAGCGTCGTCTTTCCGTGATCGACGTGGGCAATGATAGCGATGTTACGAATGTCTTCGCGATTTGCCAATTTTCCAGTGCTCCTTTAATTTAAATGCTACTCACATACAAAAGCTAGGGAATCCGTATTCCCTAGCTTTTATGCAACTCGACAATGTCGCGATGCGCTCGTTTCGTAGCAACTAATACTATGTTTGATGATAACATATCCAGTGCTTGCCCGTCAATATCTGAGACGATTAAACCCAAAGTTTTCGCTAAAACTTGGCCTGCAGCAAAATCCCAAGGCATCATTTTTGACGAATAGCCAACAGCTTGTCCCGTAATAACCCGTATAAATGAAGGACCAGCGGCACCAATAACACGATATCCTAGAGCAGCTTTAGCAATTTGATCATAGCCAAACATACCATACAGCAATCTGGCGCCACTAAGCAAAACTACGCCTTCCGCCAAGCTATCATCTCCAGGTTGTTGAATGCGCAACTGATTAGCAAACACGCCAATTTTTGGTCCGCCATGATACACAACATTATCAACCACATCCAGAATCCAACCTAGCACTGGTTGATTATCCACATATAGGGCTATCATAATGGCAAAATCAGTATGTTCTTTGACAAAATTCATTGTGCCATCAATAGGATCTACAAACCAAACATGCCCGTTCATAGCTGTTGGTTTATCGCCGAACCCTTCTTCACTCACAATCTTTGCATTGACATCGAAAGACCTAATAAGCGCGTTAATTTTTTGTTCATTCGCCTTATCAACATTGGTAACCAAATCACGTTCGTCATGTTTTGTTCCGACCTGTAAATGGTGTCTCATTGCACTGATTGTATCCTTTTGTAGATCATCAAGCCACAGAAGTACTGTTTGGTCAATATTTTGAATTTCCAACTGACTCATTGTCATAGTCGCACCCTTTTTTCTGTGCTCGTTTGTAATAGTTTAGTCACGCGATAAATGCTATGCCCTGTTTGACGTTCAAAATCTTTGTCGAAACGCTTTTGTTCGCTTTTTGCAGGCATAACAACGCGATATTTGTTATAGTGTTGTACCAGTTCGTCTCGTGAAACACCGTTTTCGTAAACGCTCAGAATGGCATCAACAAAGTTTGAAACTATCACAATATCTTCAGTTGTCCAGTTACCATCAATTGGTAAAGTATAATTTTCGCTCATAATCTTATTTTAACATGTTCAAACGTTTGATATACTAGAATATGAGGTAAAAAACATGACAATCAGATTTACAATGGATAAAATAACGCGAGATGGCGATCCTGTCTTACGTCAGACAGCTAAAGATGTGCCATTCCCGCTGAGTGATGAGACAGCTCAACTGGCTAAAGATATGATGACCTATTTGGTTGTTTCTCAAGATGAAACTGAAAATGAAAAATATGGTCTTCGTCCCGGCGTTGGTTTAGCGGCACCACAAGTTGGTTATTCTTTAAGAATGGCTTCAATTTTGGTCCCATCACTCGATCCACACGACCACCCAGAAGAGCCCTACTTTAAAGGTACGATATTCAATCCAGTGATTATTTCTGAGTCAGTCAAGCGTGCCGCACTGGACGTTGGTGAAGGCTGCTTATCTGTTGACGAAGACGTACCTGGATTTGTACCACGCGCCGACCGCATCACTGTTCGTTATCAAGATGAAGATGGTGAAACACAGACAATTAAGCTGCGCGACTATCCCGCCATTGTCTTCCAACATGAAATTGATCACCTACATGGTCATCTTTATTATGATCATATTGACATCAAAGCCCCATGGCAAATTGATGATGATACTAAATATATTGAATAGTTATTAAACTTGTTGTTAACTATGCCGCCTAGGTTGATTAATTTCAACCTAGACGGCTTTTTCTATTTCAGGGCTTTTTCCACAACGACTATTCCCTCAGCAATGGCATCCTCCAAGGAAACATGACTATTGATTTGATACCCAACAACAATACTGATTATTGTGCTACTAATCAACTTTATCGCCTGAAAATCGCTGATATTACATATTTCACCACGCTCTCGTAATATGCTCAATAATGGTTTCACCTCCTCAACAATTGCTGTACGAAAATGCTGAACCATTTGTTCTGCAAACGTTTTATCCACTAACACTTGAACCAATGCAACTTTGATAGCTGGCAAATTATTTTGGATGAAATGGACGCGATTTGAAATGACTAACATCAAAACATCGTGCAGTTTTGGTATTTTATCACGTGAAGTGATTTGAGACAAAAATTCATGAACGGCACTTTGAAAAACATTGTCAAGTACGGGCGCAATGCCCTTAACCAACAACTGATTTTTGGTTTTAAAATGTTTGTAAACTGTTCCTTCCGATACACCAGCGGCGCTGGCAATATCTTTCGTCGACGTTTGCTCGAATCCTTTTTCTGAGAATAACAGCAAACTGGCATTCAACACCGCTTGCTGTTTTGAACTCAGTGCATCATCTTTTGCTGATAATTGCTTAAATAGTGCAATTAAATTTGTTTCTGTCATTAATCCTCCTTAAACACGCCGATATCTTTTCAAGCCAACTATATTTAACACTAATAATATTATAGCAAATCCAATTAACACAACTAAATCCAGCCATACACCGCTAATTGAGGCGCCTTTTTTAATCACATTAGTCAACGCATCACCGCCATAGTATAGTGGCATTATTTTAGCAACACCTTGCCATATTTGATTCATACCAGAAATATTAAAAATACCTGAAAAGAATATCTGAGGTACAACTAAAAGTGGAATAAATTGAATCATTTGAAATTCGGATGCGGCAAAAGTGGATACTAGTAATCCTAAACTCAAAGCAACCAAAGCTAAAATAATATTGATGATCAAAACAAGTACAAATGAACCCTGATTTTGCACACCTAATACGAAAAAAACATAACTGACAATAATCACAGTTTGAAGCACTGCCAGTGTGCCATAAGCTAGTGTATATGCACTGACAATTTCATAACGTTTAACGGGCGATATCAGCAACCGGTTCAGTGTTCCGGTTGTACGTTCATGCAACAGCGAAATACCAGAAATTAGAAAAACAAAGAAAAATACAAAGAAGCCAACCATTACAGGTGCAATACTAATAAAGAGTGAACTGTTAGATTTTCTATAAATATAATTTTCATTAATTGTCATACCACTGTTAATCTCAGATATTGCTCGGCCTGGTTTTGTTCGTTTGGTCACCTTTGCCAAAGCCGACTTAAGTTTGGACATTTGTTCGCCTGAAACCGTCTTTGTAAGATCTGCTTTCACAATACCAGTGAGACTTGTGTCTGCATTTTGGTATGTCACTGTCAATTGGTTTTCTTTTTGTGTTATAACAGCAGATAAATTATATTGCATCAATGATTCTTTGGCGGACTTTCGCTCTTTCAGGGATACAAGATGAAGATTATCATTTTTCTTCAATTGATTGACTATTGTTTGGTCAACTTGATACACACCTAGTCTTGCAGTTACTGAGGATGAATTTTGTAGGATGGCAAACAACAGTGTCAAAATAAGCAGTGGAGCAACAAAGACAATAGCTAATGTACGTTTATCCCGTCGTAACTCTGTCATAATTCGTTTAAATATGGCTATTATTCTCATAACGTTCTCCCGCCTTGATAAATACTGATTCGATATTTGTGACCTGATATTGTTTTTCCAAGAAAGTCGGCGTATTGTCAGCAATGATATGTCCGTCTCGCAACATTAACAGGCGATCCACCGTCTCAATTTCAGACATGACGTGTGTTGTAATCAGAACTGTCTTACCTTGTTGATGCAATTTATCTAATTCTTGCCAAATTTTGATTCTAAGTTCAGGATCAATCCCGACTGTTGGTTCATCCAAAATTAACAATGGTGCATCTGATAGCAATGCAATTGCGAGAGATAATCGTCTTTTCATACCACCTGAGTATTGGTTGACCCGTAAATCTAAGTGATCCTGTAAATCAACAGTTTGGCTAACCAAATGAATTTTGTCAGTTAATACCGAACGAGATAGCCCCATTAATTTTCCAAAAAATGACAGATTTTCCAAACCAGTTAAATTACCATATAACGCGTCATTTTGGGCCATATAACCAATATTTTGCAGAGCTGATCGATTAGGCATGTCACTGTTCAATAACCTGACTTGTCCGCCGTCCAATCTTAACATGCCAAGCATTGCGGCAATAAGCGTGGACTTTCCAGCACCAGACGGACCAATTAAACCAACTAATTGTCCAGAATTGATAGTTAAACTAATTTTATTCAACACATGGTTAGTTCCAAAGTGTTTATCAACATTTTTAAGTTCAATCACTTTTTCCATGCCACACCTCATTATTTTTATTAAGTGAGTGAGTGTTCACTCACTATTTGTACAAAATATAACACAAAACACAAAAAAATGACAGAACAAAATTATTCTGTCATGTCAAATTCTACAATTTATCAAAGAACCCTTTGCGCTTTATGCCAGTTGTTGCTTCTTGAAAGGCCTCTAACGCCTTCTTTTGTTCTTTGTTCAATTTTGTTGGCACATCAACAGTGACAACCACAAATTGATCACCATTCCCGTTACCACGCAGTCGAGGCGCACCCTTTCCACTTAGGCGGAATCGCTTACCAGTCTGTGTGCCGGCGGGAATACGTAACTTAACCTCTCCGTGCACAGTTTTCACTTGGATATCATCACCCAAAGCAGCCGTCACGAAACTAATTTTTTGTTCAAGATAAACATCAGCTCCATCACGTTCAAATCCGTCACGCGAAGCGGATACTTGGAAGACAACGAACAAATCACCATGTGGTCCACCGTTAAAGCCTTCTTCACCTTGACCAGCCAAACGCATTTGTTGACCAGTTTCAACACCAGCAGGCACGGTCACTTTAATTTCATGTTGAGAACCATCACCACGTTTGAACTTAATCGTTGTTTCTTTACCAAAGATGGCTTCTTCAAATGTCAAACGCATACGGTACTGTAAATCCTGACCTTTTCTTGGTCGATTTGGATCGTAACCACCACCAAACATCTGACTGAAAATATCTCCAAGATCAGAAAAGTCACCAAAGCCACCTTGCTGCTGGTAACCGCCAAAACCACCTTGTCCACCAAAACCGCCTTGCGCGCCAGCTGGTCCAAATTGATCATATTGCGCCCGCTTTTGCTCATCACCCAAAGTTTCAAAGGCTTCCTGAACTTCTTTATACTTATCTTCAGCTCCTGGTTCATGGTTCAAATCAGGATGATATTTTTTTGATAACTTTCGATATGCTTTTTTTATTTCATCTTGACTAGCGTTCTTATCTACGCCGAGACGGTCATAATATTCTGTGTTATTCACGTGCCCGCTCCTTCTAATTTATGTACACAAACCGCACTCAACGAATGCGGTTTGCATGATCAATAATTACTTCTTGTCGTCTTTTTTAGGATCAACTTCTTCAAAATCACCATCAACTGTATTGTCATCAGCTGATTTTGCGTCACCCTCAGCCCCATCTTTTGGTGCCGCTTGTTGATAAAGCTTCATTGCCAATTCACCGGCAACCTTTGTCAATTCTTCTGACTTAGCCTTCAAATCAGTTAAGTCAGCGTCCTCAGCAGAAGCATCTTCTTTGGCCTTTTTCAAAGCTTCCAAAGCATCTTGGGTTGGCTTTTTATCGTCATCACCCAACTTGTCGCCAACTTCTTCCAAAGTCTTTTCAGTTTGGAAAATAAGTTGATCAGCTTCATTGCGCGTGTCAACCGCTTCTTTCTTCTTAGCATCGGCTTCTTCGTTGGCCTTAGCATCATTCATCATTTGTTCAATTTCTTCATCAGACAAACCACCGGCGGCTTGGATAGTAATCTTTTGCTCTTTTTGAGTACCCAAATCCTTGGCAGAGACATTTACAATACCATTACGATCAATATCAAATGTCACTTCAATTTGTGGTACACCACGCTTTGCAGCTGGAATATCTGACAATTGGAAGCGTCCTAATGTTTTATTATCAGCAGCCATTGAACGTTCACCTTGCAACACATGAATATCAACTGCAGGTTGATTATCAGCCGCAGTTGAGAAGACCTGAGACTTTGATGTTGGTATCGTAGTGTTGCGATCAATCAACTTTGTGAAGACACCACCCATAGTTTCAATACCTAATGATAGAGGCGTCACATCAAGCAACACAACATCTTTAACATCACCAGTAATCACACCACCTTGAACAGCAGCACCTAAAGCAACAGCTTCATCAGGGTTGATTGAATGGTTTGGTTCTTTGCCAGTCAATTTTTTAACTGATTCTTGAACGGCTGGAATACGTGTTGAGCCACCATTCAAAATCACTTCATCAATGTCTGAGAATGACAAGCCCGCATCCTTCAAAGCATTCAAAACTGGTTGTTCCGCTTTCTTAACCAAATCAGCTGTCAATTCATTAAACTTAGCACGTGTCAAAGATGTTTGCAAGTGCAATGGGCCTTGATCACCTGAAGCAATAAATGGCAAATCGATTTGTGCTTCGTTAGCTGAAGACAATGTCTTCTTTGCTGATTCAGCGGCATCCTTCAAACGTTGCAAAGCCAACTTGTCATCTTTCAAATCAATGCCATTTTCAGCTTTAAATTGCGCTGCTAAGTAGTCAATGATTTTGTTATCGAAATCATCCCCACCAAGGTGAGTATCACCATTTGTTGACAATACTTCGAAGACGCCATCGCCTAATTCAAGAATAGAAACATCAAATGTTCCACCACCCAAATCATAAACTAAAATCTTTTCATCTTTGTCTAATTTATCTAAGCCATACGCCAAAGCAGCTGCAGTTGGTTCGTTAATGATACGTTCAACTTCCAAACCGGCAATCTTACCAGCGTCTTTAGTTGCTTGACGTTGTGCATCATTAAAGTAAGCAGGCACTGTAATTACTGCTTTATCAACTTTTTCACCCAAGTAGTCTTCAGCATATCCTTTGATGTATTGCAAAACCATTGCTGAAATTTCTTGTGGTGTATAGTCTTTACCATTGGCTTTAACCTTGTAACCAGCTTCACCCATGTGTGACTTAATTGAAATGATTGTGTCTGGGTTTGTAATAGCTTGGCGCTTAGCCACGTCACCAACTTGGCTCTCACCGTTTTTAAATGACACAACTGAAGGTGTGGTGCGACCACCATCTGGGTTCGTAATAATCTTTGGTTCGCCACCTTCAAGGACGGCAACAGCTGAGTTTGTAGTTCCTAAATCAATACCAATAATTTTTGACATGAATATATTCTTCCTTTACTTTTTAATTAATTAGTTAGTCTTTTTAAGGTGTGGTGCCAGCGCTGAATCACCATAGTAATTATTTTGCAACCGCAACCATCGCTGGGCGCAAAACTCTGTCTTGCAATGTATAACCTTTTTGCAAAACTTGTGCGATTTGATCTACTTCAACTTCATCACTGTCAACAGATTGAATGGCCTGATGTTTCGTCGGATCAAAAGTGTCGCCAACTTTACCTGTTGCAGCAATACCATTATCCGTTAGAGCCTGAGTCAATGTTTTAAGTGTCATTTCAACACCTGTCTTAATTTGCTTAGCAACTGCGTCATCCGCTTCAACTGCCAAAGCACGTTCTAAGTTATCAACTGCTGGCAACACTGACGTTGCTAAGCGTTGTCCGTCATATTTACGAATACTTTGCAGTTCACGTGCATTACGTTGCTGAATATTTTGAATTTCTGCTTGAGATCGAAGTAATTTATCTTCTAATTCAGTAACCTTGGCAGTCAGCTCATCAATTTGTGACTGTCTTGGATCGACATCAGTCTGCAAGTCATCAACATCAGCTTCAACTTCTTGCGTTGTCGCCTCGTCGTCAACAACTTGTTCTTCAACCACTTCTTCGTTTTTATCTGTCACAGGTGTGACCTCCTAAATTATGTATATTCAATCATCTTTTGACTTAGTGCTTCTCCGAAAGCGTCAATTAGTAACGCATTTTTACTATACGCCATCGGTATTGGACCAAGTAAAGCAATAACACCACTACCTTGATTAGGTACCAAGAAATCTCGCGTAACCAAACTGAAATTGGAAAGCAGTTTTTCGCCAATTTCTCGACCAATTTTAATTTGGACTTGCGCGGAGGGTGTCACAATTTGCCTAACCGCTCTTGCATTAGTGAGAAACTCAAGCAGTTGCTTAATATTATTAACACCAGTTTCACCACTGAAATCAAGGACGTTGAGCCTGCCACCAATATGAACATTATCGCCAACGGAACGAGCCAATACATCACCAAACAATTGCAAGAACGCCGCCGGCGTTTGAATCATGCGACTCATTTGAGTCGGCAACTCATCAGATTGCATCATTTTTAGAACATCATTAACTGGTCGACCAACCATCTGCTCGTTAATGTATTTAACCATGCCCTCCAAAGATTCAATTGCCATTTCGTTTGGTAGTTTGAAAGTTTGGCTTGTTACCTTACCGTCATTAGTCACAAGAACCGCAATTAATTGGTGCCCCTCTAATGGTACGAGACGGAAGCCAGAAACTTTAATATCCACACGCTTAGGTTTAAGAATTAAAGCCGTATAGCCAGTTAGTGCTGAAAGTGTTCTTGCTGTTTCATCCAACAAGTCATCAATTTCATGGAAATTGCCTCGGAAAGATTGAATAACAGCACGAACATCTTGCGGAGAAGCCTTGCGGGTGACCATCAAATGGTCAAGATAATACCGATAACCCTCGTAAGATGGCACTCGACCCGCAGAAGTGTGTAATTTTTTGATAAAAGCATCAGCTTCTAGTGTCGCCATCTCATTACGAATAGTAGCAGAACTCACTTTAATATTAAGTTGCTCTTGCAGGCTTTTTGAACCAACCGCATGAGCAGTCTGAGTATATTCATAAATGATAGCACTCAAAATTAACTTTTGTCTGTCGGTCAGTGCCATCTCATCACTCCTTTTAGCACTCTTTTTTTTAACTGCTAACATCTTTTATGATACACCTATTTTTCAAAAAAGCAACCCTTTTTGGCACTCTTTTTATAAGAGTGCCAAAAAAGACACTTGATTATTCTTCAAGTGTCTCAAAATATTGTTGCGTCGCCGTTTGGTCTTTAATAAGTTGTTCAATTAGTTCCTCGGCATTATTGAATTTAACCTCACCGCGCAAACGATGATACCAGGCTACCTTAACTGCTTCACCATAAACTTCATTATGAAAATTTAAAATGTTGATTTCCACCGTCACTGGTCTGTTGTCACCAAAAGTGACGTTTCTGCCAATGCTTGCCATGCCAATAAACCACTGACCCGCAATTTCAATTTTGACGGCATAGATGCCAATTCCTGGTAGCCATTCTTGTTCTGGCGTTTGAATATTAGCAGTTGGAAAACCTAGTTCGCGCCCTCTCGCCTCGCCATGAACAATCATCCCCGTTGTCGTGTGGATTCGCGCCAATTGTTTCGCCGCCTCATCAACATCTCCATCGTCAAGTAATTTCCTGATTCGTGAAGAACCAATTTTTTGATCGTCTAAGCTGCATTTTGGCACAGTAATTGCTTCAAATCGTTTGCCAGCATAACCTTGTAAATGCGTCATGTCACTATTGGTATGTGCCGGACCATACAAGTGATCAAATCCAGCAACAACTGCCACGGGGTTTAAATGCATTAATATCTCATCCACAAATTGTTGTGCTGATAAATTCGCAAGTGCAGATGTAAAACGCATGACATACACGCGATCAACACCTAGTACAGACATCAGTTCAATTTTTTGATCCAACGGGGTTAGGTATCGTAATGGTTGGGTTAACATTTTGAAAGCGACAATCGGATGAGGATCATATGTTAATACAGCGAGTGGAACGTGACGTTTCTCAGCTTCGCGCTTAGCATGTCTGATTACCGATTGGTGGCCTTGATGAACGCCGTCAAAAAAGCCCATCGCAACAACTTGTTGCATTGGCTCGACATCATTTTGAATTGGATAGTGAAGTTTAATTATATCTGTCATATTTATTGATTATCAAATACATAACGCGAACGCCAAACGTGCTCACTGTCATCATACTGATAGACTGCTTTTAATTTATCGTTATAATAAAGTTGTTTCAAAAATGAACTTGGTTCCCAATCGGCAATTTTTTGACCATTTCTAACGGCAAACCATTCATCATCTGAGAGAACGTGAGTAGGCCAAGTCAAAATATCTTTGATCGGCACAATCGTCTGACGTAAATCATCTGGTGCAAGCTTTTCCACCTCTAATAAGTCATGAGCTTCACTCAATGTGAATCCACTACCCATCGTCCGTGTCAAACTTGTCATTGTTGCTGGTAGATCAAGCCTCTTACCAGTATCCGAAGCCAACGTCCTAATATAAGTACCTTTTGACACAGTTGCCTCAAAATTAAATTTTTGGACACTATTTTCAAAATCGATATCTGACGTTCGATGAAAATCATAAATCATTGCATCGCGTTCTGGACGCGCCACTGTCTCACCTGCTCTGGCATAATCATAAAGTCGACGACCGTTTACTTTCACAGCTGAATACATCGGTGGCATTTGTTTAATTGAACCATTTAAAGATTTTATTGCAATATCAATTTTTGCCGCCGTAATCGGTATATCGATTGCCCTTGTTGCAATTACAGCACCATCTAAATCCTCTGTTTCCGTCGCAAAGCCAAGAGTGATTTCACCAACATAGCGCTTAGGCCTAGTTTGGAGTTCATCGATTAGTTTAGTCGCCTTTCCAAGTGCAACGACTAACACACCCGCCACAGATGGGTCTAATGTACCAGCATGCCCAACCTTTTTTTGCCCAAACATCCGACGCACCTGCCTAACAACATCAAAAGAAGTAACACCTCTTGGCTTGTTGACAATCAGAACGCCATCAATCATCTGTTTGTTTGTCATTAAAGTCATCCTCGGATTGCCAAATATTTTGGCCAGCATAGACTGAACCAAAACGGACTGTTGGAATTTGGCGTTCTGCCCAAACAACATAAACACGCACAGCCTCACTGTTTTGCGCTAAGATTTTTTGGTTAGCTGTTCCCACAACATCACCGGCATGTAATTGTTGTCCGGTACCATAACATGCCAATCGAGCAGCTTCACCTTGACTAACTAAGGTCATGGTAACACCTTGACCATGACCATCCGTAATGATTAACTTTTCGGTGGTCGATTCACTCACAATTCCGGATACTGGTAGCATCAAATTTCCGCCATTTGGAATTAACATAATACCATTGGCAGCTTGATAATGCTCATCATGGCTTTCTTTAATAGGTCTTAATTGTCCAGTGGCTGGTGCCACTAAAACAAGCGTTCCCGATTTTTTTGCCATTTTAATAGCATTGAGCCGCCCAGTCGCATTTACTTGTGTTTGTTTTTTCTTCAAGCGAAAAATTCGTTGCCAAAAATTCATTTTGAACTGCGTACCTTTTCAATATACTTTGTTATACGTTTCATGCCCTCAGCCAAATCTTCATCAGATGCGGCGTACGAAATTCTGATGTATGGATTAGGTTCATCACCATGGCTAAATGCTGAGCCGGGAATCACAGCGACTTTTCCCTGCTGTGCCAGTGCCAATGCAAAAGCATCCCCATCATTGCCTAAATCTTCAGGTAGCTTTGCAAATAGATAGAAAGCACCTTCAGGTTCAACAACCTCAAACCCCAAATCTTGCAATTGCGCCAGCAGATTATCACGACGGTGTTGATAGGTATCACGCATCAACACCGGTGCATCCGTCACGTCACGCAAAGCAACTAATGCTGCATCTTGAACAAATGTTGGTAATGCAAATACTAAAGCACCATGTACTTTCTGCATTTCATCAATAATTTCCTTTTGCGCCAAAATAAAGCCAACACGATAACCTGTCATGGCATGTGATTTCGACAAACCGTTAATATAGATTGTTTGTTCAGGAATGATTTCAGCCAAGGAAACATGTTCTTTGTTATAGGTCAAAACCGAATAAATCTCATCAGAAATAACCCAGAGCTGATGCTTTTTAAAGGTCACTGCTAGCGCTTCTAATTCTTCACGTGAGTACGTTACTCCAGTAGGATTAGTCGGGTAATTCATCAAAATAGCTTTTACTGGAACTTTTGCTTCAGCAATTGCTTTGTCCACCATTTCCGGTGTCAATTTGAAGTCATTTGGTGTCGTATCAATACTAATTCTGGTTCCGCGCGCCAGATCAAGTGACGCAAAATAAGGACCATAAGCTGGTTCAGGAATCAGTAATCCATCATTAACATTTAATAGCGTTTGAAAAACAACATTGACGGCTTCACTCACCCCCTGTGTCACAATAACGTTATCTTCATTTTTAAAATTCAAATGATATTTTTCATTGAAATAAGCAACAACTTCTTGTCGCAAATCCGTTTCACCTTGACTCTCAGCATAATGCGATCGATTACCATTTACTGCATCAATTGTCGCCTGCTTAATTTTATCGTCAACATCAAAACCAGGTTCTCCAAAAGTAAGACGAAGAATGCCAGGAATATCGCGAATCATCAATTGAAAGTTCAGCAATTTATCTGCCGCCATCTCTGCAACAGCACTGTTGATTGGTTGTGTCAATTTAGTCATGTATTAGCTCATTTTCTTAAAATAATTTTGATAATCCTATTTTAACACAAAAGACTCTTCCCAAAATGGGGGAGAGTCTTTTCTTCACAACTTATTAATTTTCTTTGTGTAACTGACGGATTAAGTCCTCAATATGATTACCATATTGAACGGAATTATCACGCACAAATTTTAATTCAGGAATCTTATACACTGTCAAACGTGCACCTAATTCTTTCCGAATTAAGCCACTAGCGGCTTCTAATCCTGCTTGTGCTTTTTTAGCATCACTTGCTAAATCAGACAAGATTGAATAATAAATCGTTGCAATTTGCAAATCACCTGTCAATTCAACACTTGTGACAGTAACATCTTGTACACGAGGATCATTGATTCGCTTGAGCAATAGATCTGTTACATCACGTTGAACTTCTTGAGCAAGACGACCTGCGCGTTGTGGATTAGCCATAACTGCATGCCTCTTTTCTTTAATTGATTATATTTGTTTCTAGGTTACTTAGGCTTAACTTCTTGCATCACATAGGCTTCAACCACATCACCCACATGAACATCGTTGTACTTAGCCACAGTGAATCCAAATTCAAATCCCATTTTGACTTCGTTCACAGCATCTTTGCCACGTTGAAGTGAGCCAACCTCACCATCAAATACAACAACCCCATCACGAATGACACGAACTTTTGATTCTTTGGTAATCTTACCTTCTTCAACCATAGCACCAGCAATGGTACCAACTTTAGAGAACTTGAAGAGTTCTTTAACAACAACTTGGCCGATAATCTTTTCTTCAAATACAGGTTCAAGTTGACCCTTCATAGCTGCTTCGACATCATCGATAGCGTTATAAATCACATTATAGAAACGAATATCAACTTTCTCCGTTTCAGCTTGCGATTTAGCCAATGGCGTAGGCCGCACATTGAATCCAATGATAACAGCCCCAGATGCTTCGGCCAATGTCACATCAGATTCATTGATAGCACCAACCGCCGTGTGGATAATATCAACACGAACACCATCAACTTCAATTTTCTTCAGTGAGCCAGAGAGTGCCTCGACCGAACCTTGTACATCAGCTTTGACGATGACCGGAACAGTCTTCATGGCCTTTTCTGCCATTGTATTAAACAAAGTATCAAGTGTAACGACTGACCCAGAGTTACGAATTGCTTCTTGCGCACGCTTTGCACGTTCTTCACCAGCTGCACGAGCTGTTTTTTCATCAGCCATAACAATGAAACGATCACCAGCTTGTGGTACATCATTCAAACCAGTAATTTGAACTGGCGTTGCTGGTAGAGCCGCTTCCAATTCTACACCGCGTTCATTAGTCATTGTTCGTACGCGACCATAAGTATTACCTACAACAATTGGGTCACCAACATGCATACTACCTTGTTGCACCAACACAGTCGCAACAGGTCCACGTCCACGATCCAAACGCGCTTCAATCACTGAACCACGAGCAGGCATATCAGGATCAGCCTTCAGCTCAAGCACTTCTGCTTGTAGCAAAATCATTTCAAGCAACTCATCAACATTTTGTCCAAACTTAGCAGAAATCTTAACAAAGATTGTATCACCGCCGTATTCTTCAGGCACTAAATCATATGCCATCAATTGGTTCATCACATCATCTGGATTGGCACCAGGCTTATCAATCTTGTTAACTGCCACAATGATAGGTGTGCCGGCAGCTTTGGCATGGTTAATCGCTTCGATTGTTTGTGGCATAACCCCATCATCAGCAGCAACCACCAAAATTGTCAAATCCGTCACATTAGCACCACGTGCACGCATCTCTGTAAAGGCGGCGTGCCCTGGTGTATCCAAGAAAGTGATTAGCTTGTCATTCAAACGAGTTTGATAAGCACCGATGTGTTGTGTAATACCACCAGCTTCGCCCTCAGTCACATGCGAATTACGCAAGTAATCTAACAACGTAGTTTTACCATGATCGACGTGACCCATGATTGTAACAACAGGTGGTCGAGGTACTAATTTACTTTCATCAATCGTTTCATCATCGAAGAAACGATCAATATTGGCAACATCTTCTTCTTCTTTAACTTTAGCATCAATACCATAATCTGCAGCCAAAATTTCAATCGTATCTTCATCCAAACTTTGGTTTTGGTTCGTTACAATTCCCAACAAGAACAACTTTTTAATAATTTCTGCTGTATCACGGTGCAAAAGTTTTGATAAATCTTGGACGTTCATACCAATACGATATTCCAAAACCTCTGGCAATGGCTGTTCCTTTCGAACAGTCACTGGTGTAGCTGGTTGATGTTTCGCTGCAATACGACGTGACTTTTTAGATCCGCGTGGACGATCATTACGGCGTGGCGTTTGTTGTCCTGTTCCATTAGTATTGCGCTTGCGTGAATTATTACGCGCAGAGTTATTACCAGAAGCCAATGCACCACCAAACTTACCGGTTCCAGCAGCAGGAGTTGCTGGTTGTGCTGTGGCTGCAGGCTGTGCTTTAGGTTGCGTTGCTGGTTTAGCAGCAGCCTTTTTAGGGTGTTTAACTGCTTCAGAAGCTTGTCGCTTTTTTTCGTTTTCATTCACGTACTGCTTGAGACTATTGTCAGGCTTAGCTGAATAATCTACTTGTCCGGCACGTGGCTTTGTTGACCAATTTTTCTTTTCACGAATCATTGGACGACCTTCAGATGGTGCCACTCGTGAGCCAGGACGACCGCTATTACGGTTAGTATTGTTTGTATTTGAGCGACTCTGACCACTATTACTTGGTCGATTTTGAGATGTATTACGCTTTTGACCTTGGCTACCGTTATTTTGGTGACCTTGACCATTATTGTTATTTGGACGTCCCTGACGTGCTGGACGTGAACTATTTTGAGCTGGTGTTGCACCATCCGCTAACTTAGCCGCATGGCGTCTTTGCGATGCGGGCAATTCCTTACGTTCTGGCACTGCCTGTTTTCTTGCAGGACGGTTTGAGCCTGAGAATTTCTTTTCTTCTGCCATTTAGTTCCGCTCCTTTTCTGATATTAATTGTTTAATTTTGCGACTAAAACCATGATCTGCAACAGCAAACACACCTCGATTAACACCGATGGCGTCTGTCAATTGCTGCTTAGTATAGTCTTGTACTAATCTGACATTGTAAAATGATGATTTGTCGGCTAATTTTTTAGCTTGGCTAGCGCCACCATCGCTTGGAAAAAATGCTAATGACACTTTTTGCCCACGAATGGCTGCAAGAGTCGGTGCCGTTCCCAGCACTAACTTGCCAGCGCGCATTGCCAAACCTAGCAAATTTAATATTTGTTCGTCTTTACTGATCACCGAACAACTCCCGACGTGCTTGTTGATGATCAACGTATGCTATCAGTTCATCATAAAACTGATCAGGCACTTTCACTTCAAACGCTTTATCAAAGATGCGCTTTTGTTTAGCTTTTTCCGCTACGGCCACATCTAAACTAATGTATGCACCACGGCCGTTTGCCTTGCTTGTAGGATCTAAAGTGACCTTACCTTCTTTGTCGCGAACGACACGAACGAGATCTTTTTTAGGAAACATTTCACCTGTTACAATGTCTTTTCGCATTGGTATTTTACGAGGTTTCATAGTTTTAAAACATTAGGTGTGGAGTTTAGGTTGTCACACACCATGTATCCTTTCAAATTATTCTTCGTCTTCGTCAATTTGTTTGTCGTCTGCAGGCTTTTGCGCTAATGTTTCTGCTGCTTCGCTTTCTGACTTGATATCAATCTTAAATCCTGTCAAACGAGCCGCTAAACGTGCATTTTGACCTTTTTTTCCAATTGCTAATGATAATTGGTTATCAGGCACAATGACAGTCACCGCGCGGTCATTTTCGGAATCAAAAATAACATCCGTTACTTCAGAAGGATTCAAAGCGTTCGCAATGTATTGCGCTTCGTCTTCAACCCACTCTACAATGTCCATGTTTTCGCCAGCTAACTCGTTGACAACGCTTTGAACACGTGCACCGCGTTGACCAACCATAGCGCCCACAGGATCTAAATCACCATCATGCGTGTAAACAGCGATTTTTGAACGATCACCTGCTTCACGTGCAATTGACATAATTTCAACCGTACCATCGTAAACTTCTGGCACTTCTTGTTCAAACAAACGCTTAACCAAATCAGGCGCTGTACGTGAAACGAAAATTTGTGGCCCCTTGGCATTGTTTTCCACTTTATTGACCAAAACCTTTATACGATCACCCATACGGTAACGTTCATTTGGCATTTGATCATTGGGGGCCATGACAGCTTCTTGATTGCCTGGTAAATTGACATATAAGAAACGCGAATCTTGTCGATCGACTTCACCAGTGATAATTTCGTTTTCATATTCAGCAAACTTATTATAAACCGCTTGACGACTGGCTTCACGCATTTTTTGAACAATCACTTGTTTGGCTGCTTGTGCAGCCATACGACCAAAGTCCTTAGGCGTGACATCGAACCGAATTTCATCACCAGCTTCGTAAGCTCTATTCAAAGCCAAAGCATCAGACAATGCAATTTCCGTTTCATCATCTTCAAGGTCATCATCTAAGACAACGTTTTTCACCTGCTTAATACTAATGTTACCCTTTTTATCGTCAAACGTTGCTTCAACATTATCGGCGGTGTTGTATTGCTTCTTGTAAGCTGCTTTTAGTGCGTCTTCTAAAGCATCCACAACAACCGAACGATCAATACCACGTTCTGCCTCAAGAGCATCAAGTGCATCTACTAATTCTTTACTCATTCGATTTCTCCATTTTTTACCGATTAAAACTGAACATCTAATATCGCTTTTGCTATCTCATCGAAAGTCAAAGGCAAATCACCATTTTCAGTTTTTAAGACTAAACCATCCTGATCAAGCGACTGAATTTTACCTTGCCACCTCTTTTGACCATTTTTATTGGTAAATAGTGATACTAATATGTTCTCGTTTGCTTCTTTTGCCCATTCAAAATGCCAATTTTCTTTCAATGGACGGTCAGCTCCGGGTGAAGAAATGTCTAACATGTATGCTTCAGGTATTGGATCTGGATCAACCGTATCTAATAATTCATTAACATCTTGTGTAAAAGTTGTTAACTCATCCATCGTAATAAATTCATGGTTAGGTTTGTCAATCAGTATGCGTAAAATCTTTTGACCACCTTCTTTAGTGATCGTCAAATCCCACAGCAAATCATCATGAGTCTTTAAAATTGGTGTGATCAAGTCTATAACAACTTGTTCCGTTTTACTGGTCATTTGCTTTCTCCTTTCGACTAAATTCAGACTACTATTTTTGGTACACATTTGAATACCTGTTCGTGTGTATTGACAGCAAGCGCTAATCTCATAAAAAATGAGCCGGCCTCTTTTTACAAAGTGACCCGCTCATTTACAATTGCTATGTAAATTAACTATATTAATTATAGCTTATTTATGAAAAAAATGCAAATTCACTGTTTGTTTTCACAAATAAAAAAGCCGCAAGCCGGCTTTTTAAAATAATATATAAGTGCTTACCAAGAAGCCTTACGCACACCAGGAATTTGACCTTTGTGTGCCAATTGACGGAAGTTCAAACGTGACATACCAAATTCGCGCATGTAAGCATGAGGGCGACCATCAATCAAATCACGATTGTGAACACGTACTGGAGATGAATCTTTTGGCAAAGCAGCCAAACCGATGAAATCACCAGATGCTTTCAATGCAGCACGCTTTTCAGCATACTTTGCAACTAAAGCTTCACGCTTTTGTGCCTTAGCAATTTTTGACTTTTTTGCCATTACTTAATCTCCTTAAATGTCACTACTTTACGAAGTTTTGGTGAGTACTTCTTCAACTCGAGGCGGTCAGGCGTATTACGACGGTTTTTAGACGTCAAGTAAATACGCTCACCAGTTTCATCATTTCCTAAAACGACGTGGATACGCATAATCCTTGCTCCTTAGTGTGTTTTCTTAAAAATTTTTATTTGCTTGTCAATACAAATAACTATTATACATGAACTATTGGGCACTGTAAAGCCCTTTTTTCTAACTTGACGAAATTTTGTTCGTAAAAGTTTATATCTCAGCTTAAGATGTTTAAAAAATCTTAAAATTGTTGCTCAAGTGGTGGGACAACTTGTTTTTTACGAGACACTACACCTGGTAAATCAATGACATTGCCTGCTAATTTCGCATTGAAGGCACTTTCAATGGCATCGTTTGCATCCCCTAGATAAATTGCTTTTGAATTAGAGTTCAAAATATCTGTAATGACAAACAAGAAGTCCTCGTAGCCTTCAGACTTGATGGCATCTTCAATACCCGCTTGGCGTGCCAAAACGTCATCAATATCAACAGTGTTCACTTGCCCAATGCGGAATTGGTGCCCAGCCATATCAAATGACTTTGCGTCACCATCAATCAACTCTTTATCAGTACGTGAAGAAAGGTCAGTCCCTGCCTTCAACAAATCTAAACCATACTTTTCATAGTCTTCAAGACCAGCTATTTCTGACAATTCTGACAAAGCAACTTTATCAGCTTCAGTGGTCGTTGGGCTTTTAAGCAACAAAGTATCTGAAATGACAGCCGATGCCATCAAACCAGCTATGTTAGCTGGAATTGTAACGTCATTATTTTTAAATTCAAAGTATAAAATAGTAGCTACTGAACCCCAAGGCTTAGCCACAATATAAAGTGGTGTGCTATTGGAAAAATTGAATTTATGGTGATCGTATATAGCTGCTACTGTCACATCAGCTAAATTATCAATTGATTGCGCTGCCTCGTTGTGATCGACTAAGACAACATCATCGGTATCAGCACTTGTAATGACGCGAGGTGCTTCTAGTTTAAAGTAACTCAAAGCGAACTTTGTTTCCTCGTTTGGTGTCCCTAGTGCAACTGCTTCTGTGTCCCAGTTGTATAGGTGACGCAACAAATGAGATGTGGCAATTGCCGAAGCAATTGTGTCTGTATCAGGGTTTTTGTGCCCAAAAACTAAAGTTTTAGCCATGAATTTTATATCTCCTAGATTAATATAGTTTCATTTTAACAAAAAATTGTCAATTTGTCGTTACCAATGTTAGCGGTGTCATTATCCATGGTGTCCCATTTTTATCAACATCTACAACATACTGACCATTTCCTATCCGTTGAGATGGTCGGTAATCACTCAATTGAATTTCTTGAACTTGATAGCGCGTTGTCAGAATCGACAGTGCAGTGACTGTCTCGTCAAAAATTGTTGCTGTTGCCACATGATAAGCTACTGTCTTCTTTTGAGTGAAAATCAGCAGTCCCTTGTTGGCACGCTTTGAACGGCTAATTTCAGAAACAGGCATATACTTAAACGCCCCATTTGTTGCGGCTATTGCAACTTTTTGTTGGTTATCAGTAATTAATAGTGCTGCTTTGATGGTGTCTCCATCACGCAAATCCATTGCCTTGACACCTGCCGTTCGCGCACCAATTTCCGGTACGTCAGTCAATGCAAAACGCAATCCCACACCATTATGAGATAGTAACAATACGTCCTGTTTAGCAACCTTATCAACATAAACAACGTTCACTAAATAACTCGTTTCCTGTTTTAGCTTAATCGCCATGGCTGACTTTTTCTTATATGATTTCGGCACAATATCTGAAACTGACGTTTGCTTAATATAACCATCATTGGCTACTAATAAGAAATCGCCACCTTGGTCAATATCCGTAAGTGCTATTGCTTTGATGACATACTCGTCACTCACCCAATTAGAAAGCTGCTGAGAAAAATGCTCACCAGTATCTTTCCATTTGGTATCAGGTAACTCATGAACTGGTCGATAAATGACATTCCCTTTATTAGTAAACATCAGCAAATGCGCCGTGGTATTGAGCGTTCCCTCAAATATTGTTAAATCATCATCCGCCAAGCCATTTTCGTTATCTGATGCTTTATATGAACGAATCGACGAGCGCTTGTAATAACCATTTCTTGAAACCAATACACGGACATCTTCTTCAGCAATCGTAACCGCTGTATCAATAACTAGTGTTTCAACCTCTGCCTCGATTTCACTGCGACGAGGAGAAGCATACCCTTTCGTGATTGCCGCTATTTCAGCACGAATCACATCTTTTAGTGCGCTCTCATCTGTTAAAATCAAGTTCAGTCGTGCAATTTTTTCATTTAATTGCGCAAATTCTTCCTCTAATTGCGTGACATCAGTGTTTGTTAGACGATACAACTGTAAAGTAACAATTGCTTCCGCCTGTGGTTGCGTAAATTGAAACTTGTCGATTAAGTTTTGCGTCGCATCTTTACGATTTTTTGAGGCACGAATTGTCGCCACAACCTCGTCCAAAATTGATAGCATGCGAATTAGGCCTTCAACAATATGTTGTCGTGCCTGAGCTTTTGCTAACTCGTATGCAGACCGTTTTAGAACAACTTCTTTTCGGAAATCCAAGAAAGCAGATAAACCGTCCTTTAGGCCAACGTGAACAGGTCGCTGATCGTGGATAGCGACCATATTAAAGTTATACGATATTTGTAAATCAGTCTTTTTGAACAAATACGTTAAAATACCTTCAGCATTCGCATCTTTTGAAAGTTCAATGACGATGGACATGCCTTCACGATCAGACTCATCGCGAACTTCAGCAATACCAGCAACTTCTTTATTGAGTCGAATAGCATCTATTTTAGAAACTAATGTTGATTTGACAACTTCATATGGCAATTCAGTAATTTCGATTTTTTGTTTGCCGCCCTTCAGCGTAGAAATAGCTGTTTTAGCGCGAACGACAATTTTGCCACGACCAGTCTTATAGGCTTTTTTGATACCATCCAAACCTTGAATAATACCACCTGTTGGAAAATCAGGACCTTTAACGTAACGCATTAATTGTGATAACGTTGCTTCTGGATGATCCAGCAGGTAAGTCAACGCAGCATTGATTTCTTTGAGATTATGTGGCGGAATCTCAGTCGCATAACCAGCAGAAATACCGGTCGCACCGTTGATAAATAGACTCGGAATACGTGATGGCAAAACTGTTGGCTCATAAGTGGTATCATCGAAATTCAACACCATGTCAACTGTCTCTTGTCCCAAATCAGCCATCATCTCACCGGCAATTTTGGATAAACGTGCTTCCGTGTAACGCATGGCAGCAGCTGGATCATTATCAACTGAACCATTGTTACCGTTCATATCAATTAATGGTTCACGCACTTTCCAACTTTGGGATAAGCGAACCATCGCCTCATAGATTGATGAATCACCGTGAGGATGAAAGTTACCCATCACATTGCCGACTGATTTAGCGGATTTACGATATGGATGATCATATGTGTTACCATCTTGATCCATCGCAAATAAAATGCGTCGTTGAACTGGCTTTAAACCATCACGAATATCTGGTAATGCACGTTCTTGAATAATATATTTGGAGTAACGCCCAAAGCGTTCTCCCATCACTGTTTCCAGTGATAGATCAGTTATACGATCTGCCATTTAACTTTGGTTCTCCTATTTTAAAAGTTCCACACTTCTTCTTAATAATGGTTCATTATCAACAATGATCAGCATTAACTTATTTTTTGCACGAGTAAAATTCATGATCCACATTTTATCTGAGAAATACGGTGTTTGTGAGCTCTTACATAAAACTGGTTTTCCATTTTTTCCATATACAAACATTTTATCAACGATCAAAGCAACATTCTCGAATTCTTGTCCAATAACATCATGAGTATTTAATGCCTCTGCACTCGATACATTAATATTATCAACATGCGTTACATTATATTTTGACGCTGTTAAATTTAGTATCTGGAATTCTTTCGAATATTGACTCAGAAAAATTTTTGCATTTTCTGCTTTAGTAAAATACTCAATTTTTATTTTATCTTTATCTACAATTTTCCTTCCCGCTTTCTTATCATATTTATTAAAGATTCCATGAATGAAATTAGCCAAACTTGTGTTTGTTCTTATCTTTGTACCAAGAGTAGCAATTTTTTTTGTTTCCAAAAATTCCGCAGCTCCACCTTCAGAATCTTTTTGTCCCAATACTTGTGCTGCATCGAAAAAAGGAATGACCGTTTTATCATTTTGTTTTTCTAATGCTATCAAAGTATCCCCATATATTCTCTGTGTTTCATCAATAATTACAACCTCATAGTCATTTGACAAGAGAATGTTTTTTAAAGATTTCACTCCATAAACTGATGTCCCATTCTCTCGTAATTGCAAAATACCTTTATTTTCTTTTGCCGCTAATATTAACACACTTTTTTTGCCCAAGTCCTGTGCTTTTTTTAGGACATCAAAAGCCATTAACGTTTTCCCTGACCCAGCAACACCAGAAATTGAAAAAACACCTTTCTTCTTAAAATCAACGGTTTTGGTCAAGAGATTTCCTATCTTATCAAATTGTTCCTGTGTTAATAAGTACTTATTACTCAAAAATCTTAAGGGTTGATTATAAGGTGAAACCAAGAAATTTTCAGGCATCAACATTTTTTCAAAGTACTCTTCTTTATCAAACGCTTCCTTGTTTTGCTTAGCAATCTCTGCTTCTGTTTTATAGTTGCCTGTTTTTTTTGGCCTTGGAACTGCTTCAATAACATTGGTAACTGATACTTCAATTAGTGTATTGTCATCAATTACCTGAAAAAATTTACTTTCGGAAGCAACAAACGTAAACACAGAAACATTATCAAACATTCTTAGATAGTGCTTAACAGCTTTTTGCTGACATTGAACTCTTTTTTTACCGCTCAACTCTTTTTCTTTATTATATTCAGGCCAATCATATTTCAATTCAATATCAACGATTGAATTTTTATCATCACTAATCTTTACAAGATCAATTTCTTGAGAAATTTGTGGTAGTTCATAGCCCACAATCCAATCTTCGAAAATATACGGCCTTTGATATCCTGAATCCAAAAACTCTTTTACCATTTGTGACAAGGACTTAAACTCATTTTCCCTGTGTATTTCAATTTGTTGCATTTCACGAAAACTATTCCAAAATTCTGTATCATTTTGACCTATATGTTCAAATGTATCAACAATAGATAGCAAATTATTCAGCTTAACCATAACTGCTCCTTAGAATAACTATACAAACAATCCTGACGCTTTTAATTATTTACTCCGAGTAAACTTGAACATTGAACGTCTTCACTAAATATATACAATACCACTATCGATATATTTTAATCCTTTATGTACATCAAACACAATAAAGTATTTGATTTCAAATTATTATTTGTATTATTTGGAAGTACCATTCTGCCAAGTCTTAATGACTGGTACATTTTTTTGTTCTTTAAATTTTGTATCAGTTTCATGATGACGGACTTTTTCAAAGACATCACTTGACTTAGTATCGCCTTCAACCGTATCCAAAATGGAACCAGCCTCATCCATTGTAAATTGGACATTAGCTTCAATCCAGTCGCGTCTTGGCTCAACTTTATCACCCATCAAAGTTGTTACCCGCTTTTCAGCAAGTACAGCGTCATCAATTTTGACACGAATTAGAGTTCTTGACTCAGGATCCATTGTTGTTTCCCAGAGCAATGATGCGTTCATTTCACCTAATCCCTTAAAACGTGTCAGTTCATAACGTGCCTCACGTTTGCTGGTAATTTGCTCTAATTCATCGTTGGTCCAAGCAAATTGATCAGGAATTTTTTTAGATGAATATTTAACGCGATAAAGTGGTGGCAATGCAATATATACGCGACCTGCTTCAATCAACGGGCGCATATATTTGTAGAAAAAAGTGAGTAACAAAGTTTGAATATGAGCCCCATCATCATCGGCATCAGTCATGATAATAATTTTACTGAATGCGGCATCATCTACTTTGAAATCAGCTCCAACGCCACCACCAATTGCATAGATTAACGTTGATATTTCTTCATTCTTCAAAATATCAGCTAATTTGGCCTTCTCAGTGTTCAAGACTTTACCACGTAAGGGTAGAATCGCTTGAAACTTACGGTCTCGACCTTGTTTAGCTGAACCACCGGCCGAATCACCCTCGACTAAAAATAACTCGTTCTTGTCGGCATTTTTTGATTGTGCTGGTGCCAGTTTACCTGACAACAAACGATCTTTAGCACCCTTTGATTTGCCAGTACGACTTTCGTCGCGCGCCTTACGTGCTGCTTCACGGGCTTCACGGGCTCTGATT
Organism: Leuconostoc sp. UCMA20149; assembly: GCF_030400235.1. Classification (NCBI taxonomy): domain Bacteria; kingdom Bacillati; phylum Bacillota; class Bacilli; order Lactobacillales; family Lactobacillaceae; genus Leuconostoc; species Leuconostoc sp. UCMA20149. The sequence continues at coordinate 7,021 of NZ_VJYC01000005.1, read as the reverse complement.
GCTTTGCGAATCAAGCTCTGCCCAAAGTCACCATTCTCCATCAAGAAACGACCTAAAGTTTCATTAACAACCGCATCAACAATTCCACGAGCTTCCGGTGTACCTAGCTTATCTTTAGTTTGACCTTCAAACTGTAAGAATTGTTCTGGCACACGCAATGAAATAACGGCGGCTAAGCCTTCACGTACATCTGTCCCTTCCAAATTCTTATCTTTATCTTTCAACAAATTGACTTTTCGGGCATATTCGTTAAATGCTTTGGTCCATGCAGTTCGAAAGCCAACCTCATGTGTACCACCATCTTGAGTTCGCACATTGTTGACAAATGATAACAATGTTTCCGAATAGCCGTCGTTATATTGGGCAGCAACGTCAACAACAATACCTTCTTGCTCGCCCTCAAAAGTCATGACTGGTCCGATCGTTTCTTTGTCTTCATTTAAAAAGCCAACGAACGCTTCCAAGCCTTTTTCATAATGATATTCTTCAATGCGAACTGGATCTACTCGTTCATCTGTCAACGTGAATTTAACACCACTCATTAAGAAGGCAGATTCACGTAACCGCTCTGACAATGTTTCGTATTTATAAACTGTTGCACTAAATATCGATGGATCAGGCTTAAACGTTACCGTCGTACCAGAATGCGCTTTTGTTTTGCCTAAATCACGCAGTGTACCAACAGGATTACCACCATTCACAAAGTCTTCTTCCCATTTGTGTCCATCACGAACAATCGTTACTTGTAAACTTTCCGATAAGGCGTTCACAACTGATGACCCAACACCATGTAAACCACCTGATGTCGCATAGCCACCTTGCCCAAATTTACCACCGGCATGTAGGACGGTCAAAATAACCTCAGGGGTTGGTTTACCTGATTCATGCATACCTACCGGCATACCACGCCCAAAATCTTGCACAGTTATGGCGTTATTAGGATGAATGGTCACACGAATATCATTGCCAAAGCCACCCAGAGCTTCATCAACAGCATTATCGACAATTTCGTACACTAAATGATGCAACCCGCGACCGTCAGTTGAGCCAATATACATCCCCGGCCTTTTTCGAACGGCTTCTAACCCTTCTAAAATTTTTATTGAATCTGAATCATAATGATTTTTTTCTGGCATGTTTATTTATCCTTAAAAACACGAACCAGTGTTCGTGCGTTAATGTCAATCTATTTTATAATAGATTAAAAAATGTATTCTGACAAGTGGTAATATTTTAAAATTGATTAGTCATGCCATATACTAAGTGCTTTTATGGTAAACTAATAAATGGTTTTTAGTTAAAGGAGTTAAGTTATGTTAACCACCATTACCATGTTTATTTTGGCCTATTTATTAGGTTCTTTAGTGCCAGGCTATTGGGTCGGCAAAATTTTTTATCATAAAGACATTCGTGACGAAGGGTCCGGAAATATTGGCACAACAAATTCATTCCGTGTTTTAGGCGTTCGAGCCGGTATCACCGTTTTGGTTCTCGATCTACTGAAGGGAACGGCTGCTGGACTACTTCCCTTATTGTTTCACAGTAACATTAATCCAATGATAATTGGATTAGGGGCAATTCTAGGGCATACCTATTCATTTTGGATTGGTTTCAAAGGTGGCAAAGCGGTTGCCACTTCAGCCGGTGTGTTGCTAGCTTATAATCCGCCTTTCTTTTTAATGGTCTCTGCAGTATTCATCATCACTTTATTGATTAGTTCGATGGTCTCTCTGAGTTCTATGATTGGATTTGGATTTGCAACGGTGGTTTCCTTTTACTTTCATGATTGGATATTAACACTAGTTGCTATTGCATTAACTATTTTTGTTTTCTATCGTCATCGTAGTAACTTATCACGTATTAAAAACGGCACTGAAAGTCTTGTCTCGATTGGTTGGTACTATCACCACAAAAAAAGCGCTCAGAAATGAGCGTTTTTATTTGTGATCGGTGTCAAAAATAATTGTTACCGGACCATCATTTGTCAATGTTACTTGCATATCAGCACCAAATGTACCAGTTTCAACTGGTACACCGGTTTTCAATAAACGATCATTAAATAAGTCATACATCTTTTCTGCAAAATCAGGTGCACCGGCGTCAGTAAAACTTGGTCGATTACCCTTTTTGGTATTAGCGTACAACGTAAATTGTGAAATTGACAATATACCACCATTGATATCCTTAAGACTCAAATTCATATGGTCGTTTTCATCACTAAAAACGCGTAAATTGGTAATTTTACGAACAAGGTAATCAATTTCATCCTCTGTATCATGATCACTAATACCTACCAAGAGCACAAAACCTTGTCCTACTTGACCGGTTGGTTGACCATCAATTGCTACAACTGCTTGTTTGACGCGTTGCACTACTACTCTCATATTGTCTCCATTTAAGTATATCTTTTGTTGTTATCATGATACGTGAAATAGCATTTGGTTTCAAGCGACGTAAAAACAACGCAGCATGGACCGTTATCAACAAAGCATCCAGAGGGTCACTTTTAATCACATAAAAAATAAAGAACATAATAGCAGTTGGCGGCAACAAAAAAAGAACAAAAGCAATCCATAATCGTTCAAACCACCAATATTTCAAATCAACAAGTAGTTCATCTTTTTTAACTGTCAAGGGTTTTAATTGCGTTAAGTTATATTTTCCTTTTTGCCGACCAAAGTACCAAGCTAAAAATGGCAATCCAGCAGTTAAACATAAGCACAGCCACCATAAAATTGGCTGATGTATCACAAAATGAGGCAACGTGATAAAGCGATCAAACAGCCAATAGGGTGTCACTAAAATACCACTCACAATCAGTAACCAAAGTAACCATTTATCTGCCTTAGCTTCTGGCAAAACTTGAGGTGTGAAATAAACCTCGTGATGCCGCTTATCAACTAATAGCGTCCCCACTTTTCCCTCTTGTCTGATTGATGCCATTGTAATTAAATGCATAGTATGCTCTCCTAATATGCGCTATATTTTCAAAAAACAATATAGCACAAAAAAAAGACTTATCGCCTGATAAATCTTTTAATCTCACTACAAAAGGAACTCATTAATGAAATGCGCGTTCAACATCATATACTGAAGGCAGATTATTGAGCGCATCCATAATAACGGTTAACTGCTCAACATTACGCACGCCAATTGATAATGCCACTTGTGCCATGCCATTTTTTGTCACATGACCATTAACTGAGTTGACATATTTGGTACGCCCATTGACGCTCCGCAAAACATCGTTCAACAAACCATTGCGATTTTCTCCACGAACAGTTAGATCAGCATCATAATTAGGTTTCAAGCCAGAATCATCTTCCCATGCGACATCAACTAGCCGTTGTCCCTGTGCTTCAGCAGCACGAATGTTGGGACAGCCAAGGCGATGGACAGATATACCACGTCCCTTTGTGATATAACCTTTTACAGCATCTCCTGGCACGGGTGTACAACAACGTCCTAATCTGACCAACAAATTATCAACGCCTGCAATCACAATATCATCAGCAGAGGCTTTTTGACGTTTAGTAAATGCCGTTTCATCACGTTTAATGCCATGACCTTCTTCAAGCATTTCACGTTGCAACTCTTGTGCCGCTGCTTCTTGTTGTGCTTCTCTTATTTTTTCAGTGAGTTTATTGACAACACCAGGTAAGGCAACATCGCCAAAACCAATCGCAGCTAGCATATCATCAGATGAATGATAGTGCATTTTTTCGGAGACTTCCTGAATATTGTCTGCCGTTAATATAGCATTGACATTATAGCCACCATCTTTGATGCTGTTACTCAATAATTCTCGAGCTGCTTCAATATTATCATCACGATCAAGTTGCTTAAAATACTGCTTAATTTTATTACGAGCACGACGCGTTGACACAAGTTCAAGCCAATCACGACTTGGTTTGGCATTAGCTGAGGTAGTGATTTCAATAATGTCACCGGTTTTAATTTTATAATCCAGCGGCACAATACGACCATTAACTTTTGCACCTGTGGTTTTAATGCCCACATTTGTATGAATTGAAAAAGCCATATCTAATGGTCCAGCACCTTTTGCCAGTTCAAACACGTCTCCTCGCGGTGTGAAAGCATAAACACGATCCGAAAATAGATCGCCTTGCACGCTGTCCATAAAATCTTCAGCATTTTTAGCATTCTCTTGAAGCTCTAAGATACCTTGTATCACATTCAGCGTCTGTTCACTTTTATCTTTGACATTTGCCTCTTTATTAGAACCCTTATTTTGTTTATAGGCCCAATGCGCTGCCACACCAAACTCGGCAACTTCATGCATATGGTGAGTTCTAATTTGAACCTCTAAGGGGCGCCCACCAGGTCCAATAACAGTAGTATGTAAACTTTGATAGCCGTTAGCTTTCGGTAGCGCGATATAGTCCTTGAATCGACCAGGAATTGGGGTCCATTTAGAATGAATAGCACCTAACACAGCATAAGTATCTGGAATAGAATCGGTTAAAATCCGGACAGCTGACAAATCGTAAATTTCTTCAAACGCCTTGTGTTTGTCAGTCATTTTACGATAGATTGAATAAATATGTTTTGGTCTACCATAGACCTCGACATCTTGTAATTCCAACTCTTGAATCGCATTCTCGATTTCTTGAACAGCTTCGTTGACATAGCTAATCCGCTCATCACGTTTCATATTCATCAAGGAAGCAATGCGATGATATTGTTCAGGATTGATAAAGCTTAATGATAAATCTTCTAATTCCCACTTGATGGCACTAATTCCTAAACGATCAGCCAATGGCGCATAGATATCAAGCGTTTCATTGGCAATTCTCTTTTGCTTGTCATCACGCAGCGCACCAAGTGTCCGCATGTTATGCAAACGGTCAGCCAGCTTAACAATAATCACTCGAATATCTTTTGACATTGCCAAAAGTAATTTACGATGATTTTCAGCCAGTTGTTCTTGTGAACTTTGATATTGAATTTTACTAATTTTGGTTACGCCATCAATAATTTGAGCAATTGTGTCACCAAAACGTGCTTGGACATCCGCCAACGTGGCAGGCGTGTCCTCTACAACATCATGTAAGTAACCTGAAATAACTGTGGCGGTATCCATTTTTAATTCAGCTAAGATACCCGCAACTTGAATTGGATGAATGATGTAAGGTTGCCCTGATTTGCGCTTTTGTGTCTTATGCAAATCTGTTGCCCACTCATAGGCTGCTTTCACTTTTTCAGCATCCTCGCTTGACATGTATTCATTCACCATATCAAGCACTTCTTGTCCAGTATAATCTTTTGTTCTTGCCATATCATTACTCTGTAAGCGCACATAATATCACTTTTTGGCGCTCACTTCCCTTCATATAATCAGGAAGATACTTCACTATTTTTAAAACCGCAAAATACCTTAATAACGCTTTTTAAACGTACATCAATTATAATCAAAATTTAATCTATTCACAAGTCAAGGTTTAAAATGTGCACATTTTAACATTTAGGGATAGAATGGAATAATAGTTTATATCATTTTATAACACACTAAGTTAAGGAGGTCGCGTATCGATGATGTTACGTCTAAGGTTCACCCTTAACAACACATCGTTTTTAATAGTATTAATCGCTTAAATTTACTATTAATTCGCGTAATATTTATGTCTGAAAATTCTGAAAGTAATCTTTGGAAGCGTAATGTTTTTGTTCTCTGGTTTGGCGTCTTCATGACCGGAATCGCATTAAGTGAAGTAATGCCGTTTTTAGCATTATATATTGACACTTTAGGTGATTTTAGCAAAAATGAACTCACGTTTTATTCAGGTGCTGTTTTTGCTATAACGTTCTTGGTCACTGCAATCGTGTCACCATTTTGGGGAAAATTAGCAGATCGTAAAGGTCGAAAACTAATGATGCTACGAGCTGCGTTAGGAATGGCAATTGTACTATTTCTGATGGGATATGTCAGCAATGTTTGGGAACTATTCGCTTTAAGAGCATTACAAGGGGCCATGGGCGGTTTTGTATCTAACTCAAATGCTTTAATTGCCACCCAAACGCCCAAAGAGCATGCTGGTCACGCTTTAGGTATTTTGGTCACTGGTATGACAGCCGGCAATCTACTCGGGCCATTGTTCGGTGGTACACTAGCTTCACTTGTCTCCTATCGAATGTCATTTCACATCACGGGTGTGATTTTATTTCTGGTTTTCCTGTTGACGCTATTTTTAGTTAAGGAAGAACCTGTTAAAATATCACCTCGAACCGCTCGTGCTTCCACAGCACAACTCTGGCAAGCTGTTCCAAATAAACAACTTATTCTAGGTTTATTCATCACGACCATGTTAGTACAAACTGTGAATACGTCAATTAATCCCATCGTGAGTTTGTTTGTCCGTGAATTAACGCATAACGCTTCTAATACGACGTTCATCGCTGGTGTAGTCGCTGCCATGCCTGGTATTGCAACGGTTATAGCCGCCCCACAATTTGGAAAAATTGGAGATCGTGTTGGTACTGACCGCATGATTAAAATCGGGTTCATGATTGCCGTTGTTGCGTTTGTACCAACGGCATTCGTCACTAGTATTTTCATGCTAATGGTCTTTAGATTTATTGTCGGTATAAGCGATGCGACCATGTTACCTGCCGTGCAAACCATGTTAACTAAAAATTCGCCAATGGCCATGACTAGCCGAATTTTTAGTTATAATCAGAGTTTTCAAGCTGTTGGTAGTGTGATGGGACCTATGTTTGGCGCCTTGATTGCTAGTATGTTTGATTACCGAGGCATTTTTATCTTCAGTGCGCTACTAATTGTTCTCAATGCCATTTTATTTAACTTTAACGTCAAATCGCTCAAAAAAGATGAGAGTGCAACAAAAGCCTAAACATGTCATCTCATGTTTAGGCTTTTTTCTACCAGAAGTCAAGTGTTTCAATGCATTTAGCTTCTTTTTCTTATGATGCAATTGATAATAAAGTACTACTGAAATAAGCCGATGTCTTCACATTGGTTTTGCAAAATGTTAGGCTTATA
>NZ_VJYC01000049.1:0-482 GCF_030400235.1 Leuconostoc sp. UCMA20149 | reverse complement strand
ACTTGCCCGCCGAGTGTTGCTAAACTTTCAACTAGAACTGCTTTAGTATCACGTAATCCGGCATAGAAAGCTGTAAACATACCAACTGGTCCACCACCTATGATTGCTACATCATATAACTCTGTCATTTAAATATTCTCCGATTTTACTTTATTGCAACGTCATTCTAACATTGCGTTAATTTAAAACAAAAATAGTTTTCGTCCGTTATAATTAATATATATTACAATTTGGAGGAAATGTGCGTCTGCACATAATTACAATTTATGGCTACTAAAAAAATGATTCTTGATCTAGATACGGGCGTGGATGATGCTCTGGCGCTCGCCTACGCTGTAGCTGATCCAAATGTCGATTTGATTGGTATTATCTCTAGTTATGGTAACACACTTGTTGAAACGGCCGCACAAAACTCACTGAATTTATTACATTTACTTGGTGCTGATGATGTCCCTGTATTTATTGGTGCTAGTCATTCAAGT
>NZ_VJYC01000048.1:0-485 GCF_030400235.1 Leuconostoc sp. UCMA20149 | reverse complement strand
CTGGCCAAACTGTTAAGGAACTATTGATAAAATGGTACGTGCCACAAAGGATTCGCGGCGCTTTGCGAATTAAAAAGCATTTTAGTGTGAACAATATTATTGTACCTACCAACTATGAATTACGAACAGGGGATCAGTTGCAGCTTAATTTCGATGCAGATGACTTTCGTACTAGTGAATCAAATTATCTACCCAACCATCAGAAGTCGGTAAATATCATTTTTGAAAATAAAGACTTGGTTGTTATTGATAAACCTGCAGGAATGAAAATGCATCCGCATTCGCCAACGGAAACTGATACTTTGTTGAACTATTTAGCAGGTGAGTTTATTCAGCGAAAGGTCAGTGATCAGCCTTATATGGTTCACAGGATAGATCGAGCAACTTCAGGTTTAGTAATTGTAGCAAAGAACCCCGTCGTGGTACCAATTCTAGATAGAATGTTAGCAGATAAACGGATTGTACGAACTTATGTAACGTGGGTT
>NZ_VJYC01000047.1:0-494 GCF_030400235.1 Leuconostoc sp. UCMA20149 | reverse complement strand
AGCGACAAACCATTTTGGCTTTCATTTATGGAATATACGGATTAATTGACCGCGGTAATCTTGATGAGCGCTTAATTGAACAGATTGATAAAAAGGCGGAAACGAATTCAATTTTGCGACTTGCCAATCGTTCAAATCGTTTTCATACAGAAACATAAAAAAACAGTTCTTAAAGTTAAGAACTGTTTTTTTAATTAGATTTAACTTGAATCAAGACCGGTATAACGATTGGTTTACGGGCCGTTTTCTTGTAAAGATAGTGGCTTAATTCATCGATTACCGCTTGCCTGATCGACCCTTCGTCGGCGTTGGACGACATCATCGCTTTTCTAATTGTTCCAAAGGCAACTCGACGGCCATCGTTGATTAGATCAACGGATTCCCGCATATATACAAATCCTCGGCTAAGAAGGTCCGGCCCGGAAAGAATCTCTTTGGTCTGCATATTGATTGTTGCTGTGACAATTACCAAGCCGTCTTGAGAAAGTTTTTGT
>NZ_VJYC01000046.1:0-523 GCF_030400235.1 Leuconostoc sp. UCMA20149 | reverse complement strand
TTTATGCGCTAGGCGGTTTAGGCGAGATTGGTAAGAACACGTACGGTATCGAGTACCAAAATGAAATTATCGTCGTCGACGCGGGCATTAAGTTCCCAGAAGACGAATTGCTCGGTATTGATTACGTTATTCCTGACTATACTTATTTAGTTGATAATATCGATCGCGTTAAAGCACTGGTTATCACCCACGGACACGAAGACCATATCGGTGCAATCGCCTACTTTTTGCAAGCTGTTAATGTTCCAGTTTACGCTGGCCCATTAGCAATGGCATTAATTAAGAACAAACTCGAAGAAAAACAGATGCTTAATCGCGTCGAACTTCATGAAATTACTGATGGCTCAGTACTGGAATTTGATCAGTTAAGTGTCGAGTTTTTCCGTACCACCCACTCTATACCTGACGTATTTGGTGTAGCTGTACACACACCAGTTGGGACTATTGTAGAAACTGGTGATTTTAAGTTTGATCTGACACCAACTACTAAGCAGCCACCTAACCTTTGGTCAATGGCACGTAT
>NZ_VJYC01000045.1:0-524 GCF_030400235.1 Leuconostoc sp. UCMA20149 | reverse complement strand
TTTACGACATCTAGTGCCAAAAAGCCTTACGACCTATGCTTCACAACCTATTTTAGAATAAAACAAAAATAGGTGAAGACTATCTCCGTCGAGATTAATCTTCACCTTTAATGTTAGTAAGTTTTATTGTCGCGCTATTGGTTAAAACAACATCTTTTCAGAAGCCAATTTGAACACAAAAAACTCACAATTTTCACAAACATATCAAGTGACAAAAGCCATGTGCGTGTTACCATAAAAGTAACAAATCTATTATTTTATTTTGGAAAGTAGGCACTCTTTTATACCGTTTTATGAGACACTGACTAATAGATTTTGGGGTAGTAAGTTAAATACAATTCAAAATAAAAATTGCAGTTCATATCACGTATAAATACAATTATTGGAAAGCAGGTATATAGTATGACACAGTCAGATTTTGGCGTTGTTGGCTTAGCGGTAATGGGTCGCAACTTGGCACTCAACATTGAGTCACGTGGTTACACCGTTTCAGTGTTTAATCGGTCTCGCGCGCGAACAGATGA
>NZ_VJYC01000044.1:0-545 GCF_030400235.1 Leuconostoc sp. UCMA20149 | reverse complement strand
CCTTTGAATCACAGTATATTGCAAAAAAATTATCGGGTGATTCAGATCCCATTAAATACCCCGTAGTACCGTCTATTGCGTTTACACTTCCACGACTGGCTCAAGTGGGGATTTCAGTTGATGATGCGAAAAACGATGAAAGATTACGGATTCAGGAAATTCCTTATGGTCAACTCATTCGCTTTCAAACATTGAATGACGTTAAAGCAAAAATTAAGCTTGTAATTGACCAAGACAAACAATTAGTGGGCGCGTCTCTAATTGGTGATTTCGCGCCAGAGGTTGTTAATGCACTGGTTCCAGTTATTAATAATAAGTATACTTCCCGTGACATACATGGCCAAATTTTTGCCTTTCCAACTCATTCTGGAATTATATTGCCCCTGATTGCCAATTATTTAGCCTAGGAGAGAATTAGTGAAAGCAGCGATTATAAAAGAATATGGTGATGTTACACAACTTGAAATTACGAATACCAATAAACCTGTTGTCAATAATGATGAAGTTTTAGTTGAAAACGTGGCTACGAGTATCAATCCCATTGA
>NZ_VJYC01000043.1:0-545 GCF_030400235.1 Leuconostoc sp. UCMA20149 | reverse complement strand
CCTTTGAATCACAGTATATTGCAAAAAAATTATCGGGTGATTCAGATCCCATTAAATACCCCGTAGTACCGTCTATTGCGTTTACACTTCCACGACTGGCTCAAGTGGGGATTTCAGTTGATGATGCTAAAAATGATGAAAGATTACGGATTCAGGAAATTCCTTATGGTCAACTCATGCGCTTTCAAACATTGAATGACGTTAAAGCAAAAATTAAGCTTGTAATTGACCAAGACAAAAAATTAGTGGGCGCGTCTCTAATTGGTGATTTCGCGCCAGAGGTTGTTAATGCACTGGTTCCAGTTATTAATAATGAGTATACTTCCCGTGACATACATGGCCAAATTTTTGCCTTTCCAACTCATTCTGGAATTATATTGCCCCTGATTGCCAATTATTTAGCCTAGGAGAGAATTAATGAAAGCAGCGATTATAAAAGAATATGGTGATGTTACACAACTTGAAATTACGAATACCAATAAACCTGTTGTCAATAATGATGAAGTTTTAGTTGAAAACGTGGCTACGAGTATCAATCCCATTGA
>NZ_VJYC01000042.1:0-925 GCF_030400235.1 Leuconostoc sp. UCMA20149 | reverse complement strand
TGCTCAGAAGTCAATAAATTGGACTATTTTTATTCAGTTACTTAGGCAACATTTGAGATACGATTGCGATTATAAAAATTGATATAACAACCAATGGCTGCTTGGACTTCAGTTAATGTTTGGTATGCCTTCAAATACACCTATTCACGCTTCAATATTGAATGAAACGCTTCCATACGGCCATTATCGTACGGATGGCCTTTGAGCGAATATGAATGTTTCAAGTCATAATTTTGACATTTAATATTAAATTCAGCACTCGTGTATTGTGACCCCATATCTGAATGAGTAATTAATGGCTTTCGATGATTATCTAACGCCATCTGTAAGGCACTTGTGGCTAGCTCGGCTGTCATTATATCGCCAATTTTATAGCCCAATACTTTTCTCTTCTCAGGATCCAAAACGGTCGCTAAATAGACCCATTTGTGGTTAGTCAACTGAATATAAGTGATATCTGTTTGCCAAACACCGCTCAAATCATGCAAGTGTCTAATCAAATTGGGCTTTTGATTAACAGTCACCACAGTTTTTGCTTGCGATAACGTTTTTGCATGCGGGATTTAATCCCTAATTCACGCATCAATTTGAGTGTCATATACTCAGATACTTTCGAACCGTCGGTTTGTTGACTATAAGCAGCAATACGACGATAACCATAAAATTTAAAGGTTTTCCAAACGTCTAAAATATAAGGTTTCAGGGATTCTCTACGCTTTTCTTGTCGACTGGGTTGCCAATGGCGCCAGTTGTAATAGGTACTAGGTTTGATTTTAAGTGCACTTAAAATACGCACAAGCGCGTAGCCTTGTGCTAAAAATTGGTTAACTAGCGGCAATCCCACATTACGAACTATTTTTCGGCTAGTAAGATGGCCGCTCAATGCCTGTCAGGATATGCGTGATAAAATTTCGTTTTCTTCCTC
>NZ_VJYC01000041.1:0-969 GCF_030400235.1 Leuconostoc sp. UCMA20149 | reverse complement strand
CTGAAAAGAGACGTGAAGCACGTTCACAAGTTTTGAAGTCTAGTGCTAAACCAGCTACACCAAAATCAGTATCAGAAAATGACGATAAATTGCAACATCGCAATTTTGATGAAGCGGTTCATCATCAAGAAGAAATCACACAAGATGAGGAAAAAGAATTAGATAAGGAGTTGTGATGCAAAAACAATTAGTGTCTCATTTCAAACGTAAAATTTTGCTTTTCTTAGCGCCTTATTTGGCTTTTTTCTTTGTGCTGTTACTTATCGTAATGGCACTTTTTTATCAGGATAATAACAACGATTGTCAAACTAATAGTGATACAAATGTGAGTGTTACAACCAGTGCTGATAAAGAAGCGGTTGCGAAATCAATTCATGATAATCTCAAAAAAATATCAGGTGTGACTGAAGCTGGTATTGCTGGTTATTTAGGTAATACTGAAAATGAAAGTGGTTTTAATGCCAGCATCGTTCAATCAAATGCGACATTCAATGAAAGTACCGCTATGAATGCTAGTATCAGTGGTTACGCTTTGGGTCTTAATCAATGGGACAATTCAAGACGTGTTGAGTTGCTAAACTATGCGAAATCTCAAAATAAAAAATGGTCTGATGCTGGCTTGCAGTTAGATTTTGCGCTTAATCATGACGGCACAAATTCCGATTTGTTAAAGCAAGGTTTGAAAATGACCAATGTTGATGATGCCACTGAATTTTTAAGAGCCAAATGGGAACGTGGCGGCGCAGGCACTACTTCAATAAGACAAGCCTATGCTCGTGCTTGGTATGCTAAATTTTCCAATGGGTCATCAGATACAGCCGTTGATACGGCAACTAATGGGACAGAAACGACACAAAATACCGATAACACAACCAATAATTCAAATGGTTGCGCTACTAATGTTGCGCAAGGTATGGGAACGAGTGGTGCGCCAGTTAAAGAAATTCCTAGTGCTTATAAAAGCAAAAT
>NZ_VJYC01000040.1:0-1017 GCF_030400235.1 Leuconostoc sp. UCMA20149 | reverse complement strand
CTTCCATACGGCCATTATCGTATGGATGTCCTTTGAGTGAATATGAATGTTTCAAGCCATAATTTTGACATTTAATATTAAATTCAGCACTCGTGTATTGTGACCCCATATCTGAATGAATAATTAATGGCTTTCGATGCTTATCTAACGCCATCTGTAAGGCACTTGTGGCTAGCTCGGCTGTCATTGTATAACCAATTTTATAGCCCAATACTTTTCTCTTCTCAGGATCCAAAACGGTCGCTAAATAGACCCATTTGTGGTTAGTCAACTGAATATAAGTGATATCTGTTTGCCAAACACCGCTCAAATCATGCAAGTGTCTAATCAAATTGGGCTTTTGATCAACAGTCACGACAGTTTTTGGCTTGCGATAACGTTTTTGCATGCGGGATTTAATCCCTAATTCACGCATCAATTTGAGTGTCATATACTCAGATACTTTCGGCCCGTCAGTTTGTTGACTATAAGCAGAAATACGGCGATAACCATAAAATTTAAAGGTTTTCCAAACGTCTAAAATATAAGGTTTTAGAGATTCTCTACGCTTTTCTCGTCGACTGGTCTGCCAATGGCGCCAGTTGTAATAGGTACTAGGTTTGATTTTAAGTGCACTTAAAATACGCACAAGCGCATAGCCTTGTGCTAAAAATTGGTTAACAAGCGGCAATCCCACATTACGGACTATTTTTTGGCTAGTAAGATGGCCGCTCAATGCCTGTCAGGCTATGCGTGATAAAATTTCGTTTTCTTCCTCCAAAATAGCGAGACGCTTTTCTAATTGCTTGACATCTTTTAACGTCTTTGACTGACCATGAATCATGACTGGGGTAGCTTGCTTGACCCAAATAGCAATAGAATCTTTTGAAGGTCCAAATTCGTCTGCTAATGACTTAAGTGAACGTCCTTCTTGGTGAAGTTTAACCAGTGAATCTTTAAAATCTTGTGAATAACGAATTGACATAAAAATACTCCTATACTTTCATTTTACGGACTGAATAAAAATAGTCCATTTTT